>LBCX01000229.1 GCA_001657575.1 Bacteroidales bacterium Barb4 | reverse complement strand
TAGTTCTGCGGGAACTTGGTACTTAACAGAAACAAACTCTAAAGTTTAAACAGTTTCTAACTTTATGCTATCTGACAATAAACTTCACAACCCTGCCGCCGATATTCCCTCCGGAAATATGCCGCCCTCTTTCGGACGGAGCAGGAGAGGCTGTAAGAATACAGATGCCGGCGGGCAAGGTTGCCGGATACAGCTCATCGGCGCTGTCTGCCTTGAATTGAAGCACTTTCTGTCCGCTTATTGAGGCGACAGTGATAAGATGATTTTCCAGATTGACCACATGCAGCACGCCGTCCGCATAGTAAATCCGGGCTTCAGTCGGCAACAAGCGTTCATTGCCGGTCTCCCCCTCTTCAAAATGCGCCTGATAAGCGATAGACTCTGCCCCCAACTCGAAAATATACTCCGGCGAGTCGGAAACAAGCGCACCGTTCAGGTCTGTCCATCGTGTAAAATGATAGCCCGAATCGGCAACAGCCGTCAGCTTCACCGATGATTTGAACTCATACTCTCCCCCGCCGTCAGCCCGACCGCCGACCGTAGCGACCGCTGACACATTATATATATTCCTCACAAAATAAGCGACAAACGACCTGTCACCTAACAATATGAAGCGATGGGGGTTATCAAGGGAAAGGAAGTCGCCGTCTCCGGTTGTCCATTTCACAAAAGCATGACCGGCAAAGGGGGTTGCCGTCAGTTCAATTTGCTCTTTATTAGCATATATGCCTTTGGCTTTCGCACTGCCATATTCCGTGTCGGAGGTACTGACGGAAACCGTAAAGATGTCCGGCGCAAAGACCGCCGTCAATACCTCATCCGCTGTCGCAGGGAATGTAAAAATCGGATCTTCGGATACAGCCTCTCCTTTTTCATTTGCCCAATGCATTAAATGGTAACCGTAAAAAGCAAATGCTTCCAATCTGACAAGATTTCCTTCATAGAGCGTATTATCACTGCCGCCGACTACGAAAACTGCACCATGATTAGGGCTGGAGGAAAGGGCGGTTATGTTATAGCTGTCTTTATGCGCAAAATTGGCAATAGCCAATGTGATGTCGCCGTTAGCCGGAAAAGTGTACGGGTTTTCAGCGACCGTCCGACTGCTGCTTATAGTCCAGTTTACGAAACGGTAGAGCAACGAATTAAGCGGCATGGCTGTTATCGTAACACTGCCGTTGCTATTGTGGACAGTCTTGACCGTGCCATAGAAATTATTGTTGCTGGAAACATGTAATGTACCGTCATTGTTCTCTCTAAAAACACCGATTATAGTAGTGTCCCTTGTCAGATTGATTGCATAGAGACTTTGGTCGGAAAGGAACTCGCCGCTTTGATTGATCCACTTTTCAAAATGATAGCCGTCAGCAGGGCTGGCAATTAATTGCAGTTGATCGTTGAATTCATTCCTGACTGTACTTTCAACCCGACCGTAGTCGCTTGAATTTGAGAGCAGCGTGAGTTTCGGATCAGTTATGGTAATGTAGCAAACATCCGTGCTTCCGTTTTCCGCCGTCACCGTTATGTTGACAGTACCCAACTTCAGGGGGGTTATCGTCCCGTAGGCATCCACCGTTGCAACCGTATAGTCGGAGCTTTGCCATAAAATCAGCAGACCAGCCTCCTCGGCAGAAGCAGTAGTTGCGGTCAGATGGAACAAATCCTTTCTATGGATGGTTAGTTGTCTGTGAGAAAGGCGGATGTCGGTAACCATCGGTTTCTTTACTGTGACAACGCAAGCATCCGTATTGCCGTCCGCCGTTATTACCGTTATTTCGGCAACGCCTTCTTGCAGGGTGGTTATCACCCCGGAAGAATCCACCGTTGCAACCGCAGGGTTGGAACTTTGCCATGTAACCGCTTGGTCAGCGGCATCTTTTGAGGCAACGGTTGCAGTTAAGCGGAACGTTTCTTTTTCACGGAGGGTTAGCTGTTTGTGAGAAATACGGACTTTAATAGCTGATAATACCATAATAGTACAAACACTCTTAAAACCGCCGTCCGTCGTTGTCACCCATATTTCAGCAACGCCTCCCTGTCGGGCGGTTACCAGCCCGGAGGCATCCACCGTTGCAACCGTAGAGTTGGAACTTTGCCATGTAAGCGTCTGGTCGGTAGCATCTGCCGGATTAACAGTCGCATATAAGCGGAATATTTCTCTCTCATGGAGGGTTAGTTGTTCGGTAGAAAGGCGGATACCGACGACTCTCGTTTTATTGATCGTCACAATGCAAGCAGCCGTATAGTTGCCATCCTCTATTGTTACCGTTATTCTGACGAAGCCTTCACGCAGGGCGGTTATCAACCCGGAGGAATCCACCGTTGCAATCGTAGGGTCGGAACTTTGCCATATACGTGTAATCGTCGGGTCAATTGCATTTTCCGGTATAAAAGTTGCAATTAAGCGGAACGTATTTTCTATAAGGAGATTCAGTTGGTTGTAAGAAAGGCGGATACCGGTGACTGTTGGTATTTTTACCATAACAAGGCAAACATCCGTAAAATCGCCGTCCGGCGTTGTTACCGTTATTTCGACAAGACCTTCACGCAGAGCGATCATCAGCCCGGAGGTATCCACCGTTACAACCGTAGGGTCAGAACTTCGCCATGTAACAGTCTTGTAGGTGGCATCTGCCGGAAAAAAAGTTACGTCTAAGCGGAACGTATCTCTTTCATAGACGGTTACTTGTCTGTCAGGAAAACTGACGCCGACGACATCTATTCTATCTACCGTCACAATGCACTCATCCGTCACAGCGTTGTCGTCCATCGATATCGCTATTACGCGGGCAACGCCTTTCCGCCGGGCGGTTACTAATCCGTAGGCATCCACCGTTGCAATCGCAGGGTCGGAACTTTGCCACAGAACCGTCCGGTGACTTGCATTTTCCGGCATAACGACTGCGGTTAAACGGAATGTATCCATTTCATAAACAGTTCTTCTTTTCTCGGAAAGGCTGATACTGGTGGTGGCTATCAACGGCTGTACCGAGACCATGCATACATTAGTACAAAGATCATCCTCCGTTGTTACCGTTATACGGGTAAAGCCTTTACGCAGAGCGGTTACCAGCCCGGAAGAATTCACCATTGCAATCGTAGGGTCGGAACTTCGCCATATAACCAGCCGGTTGGTGGCATTTGCCGGAAAAACGGTCGCGGTTAAGCGGAACGTATCTTTTTCATAGGGGGCTACTTCATAGGCAGAAAGATTGATACTGGAAACACTGATGGACGGATCCTTGACAGGGTTAAGTACCGAAACAAAGCAATAATCCATAAAACCGCCGTCCACCGTTCTCGCCACTATTTCGGTAAAGCCTTCCCTCACGGCGACTAACATTCCGGAGGCATCCACACTTACAATCGAAGGGTCTTTACTTTCCCATATAACCGTCTGGTTGGTGGCATTTGCCGGAAGAACGGTTGCGGTTAAGCTGAATATACCAAGTTCATTGATGTACACTACCTTGGAAAGAAGGCTAACGCCGGTAACCGGCACATTTTTGGCGGGCGACTGCGCATGGAGACTTAACGGCAGACAAAAGATAAAAAGGTAAAAGAATGCCGCCGGTGCTTTTCTTGTCAAAAGATTCATAATACAATGCGTTGATTTATTATACATCCGGATGGAAAGCGGTTGCAAATAAACGATAAAAAAGAACGTAAGCCAATATTTTATTTACGTACCATTGCAACCGTTTTTGTTGTCACGGTCAATTGGATTAAATACAAAGGATACGATGAAGGAAAATGAGATGATATTCGGCATACGGGCGGTTATTGAGGCTGTTCAGGCGGAGAAGGAGATTGACAGGGTGTTGATCCGGAGGGATTTGCAGGGGGAGCTTTCGCGGGAACTGTTTGCCATGTTGAAAGAACATGAGGCGGCGGTGCAACACGTCCCCGCCGAGCGATTGGACAGGCTGACGCGCAAGAACCATCAGGGGGTTGTCGCCTTTATCTCTGCCGTTGCCTATCAGCGGCTGGAGGATATTATACCCTTTGTGTATGAACAGGGAAAGGATCCTTTTATCGTCCTGCTGGACGGCGTGACGGATGTGCGCAACTTCGGTGCCATTGCCCGTACCTGCGAATGTGCGGGAGTGGATGCCGTTGTTATCCCTTCGCGAGGGAGCGTGTCGGTGAATGCCGATGCCGTGAAGACCTCTGCCGGTGCGCTGCATGTATTGCCGGTTTGCAAGGAGAAGAGTATCAATCAGGCTATCCGTTTTCTGCGGCAGAGCGGCGTGAAAGTGTTTGCAGCTACGGAAAAGGCGGCGGATGTTTATACGGCAGTGTCTTACGAAGGGCCTGTTGCCATTGTCGTGGGTGCGGAGGATACGGGCGTTTCGGCGGAGAACCTGCGGATATGCGACCATATTGTGCGCATTCCGCAGTTCGGGACGATCGGCTCGCTGAATGTATCGGTTGCCGCTTCCATTATGATTTATGAGGCGGTTCGGCAAAAGCAGCCGGACTTCCACGTAATATCAGTTTGATAATTATATATCAGTTTACAGTATTTCGGGACATGGGAAGCCTTTTGTTATTTTTGAGAACCTCTAACAGGGTTTCAAACCCTGTTAGGGGCGACTGTTTTTTATGTTTTATCTCCTAAACGTTTAGGCTTTTCTCCCAAGCCTCCAGGAGAAGAGACGAAACGCTTAGGAGATTCTCCCAAGAGCTTAGGAGAATCTCCTAAGCTCTTAGGCTCTTCAGAACGGTCAAAAGTACCTTCTCCGAAGCCCTTGTCCTTACCTCCAAACACCCCTTTTAAGAGACTAAACGCTTAGGATAATCTCCTAAGCGTTTAGGAGATAATCCTGGGTGCTTAGGAGAAAAGCCTAAGTGCTTAGGAGAATCTCCTAAGCACTTAGGCTTT
>LBCX01000228.1 GCA_001657575.1 Bacteroidales bacterium Barb4 | reverse complement strand
AATGGAACGACACCGACAAGGGAGTTCTGAAAGAACGACCGGTATTATACGTTGCATTTTGTATTTGTATCGTCCTTGCAGGACTTTCCTAACGACATCATTCCGCTACCCCTTCGCTGCATGTGGGGCTGAAATCTCCCATTCCTTCGGAATTGGGACAACCCCTAACAGGGTTTGAAACCCTGTTAGGGGTTCTCAAAAACAACAAAAGGCTTCCCACGTCCCGAAATACTGTAAACTGATATATAATTACATTAATTTAACAATGCCCAATAATTATATGGAAAAATTGTTCAATAAAACGAGTGGGGTTATCAAGAATGTCTATACATTCAGTAAGCGTTTATACTCATAATAATATCGACTTTGGAGATATTTTCCCCTTCCCATTTGCCTAAAATTGCAAATGAAGCCTGTCCGAAGTGGGAGTTAACAGTTTGAAAAGAAGAATGAGAAGGAGGATAATTGCTACAGATGAAGGACTTGTGTTTGTTGCCTTCCGCTTGTGGTCAAGGCATAAAAAAATGCTTTCCAAGCACTTGACTTGAAAAGCATTGCCGTGATTTGTCCCCAAGATATTTGTATTCGAGCGAAAGACGGGACTCGAACCCGCGACCCTAACCTTGGCAAGGTTATGCTCTACCAACTGAGCTACTTTCGCGATAACGGCGGCAAAGGTAAAAGATATTTCTATGTGCCAAACAATTTCCGAATGTTTTATTTCACATTTATTCTCTTCAACAAAAAGGCAGGGTTAATCCGCAAGACAAGGCTCGTGGAAAGGCTTACGGCAGCCTTTTCAGAGCGGGTGCCTGTCGCCGGATTGTGCATGACGGAAGGCTGCGTATAGTAAAGGTTGGCATCAACGCCCAGCGCATACCCTTTTCCGAGACTGCGGAAATACTCCAAACCGAAGGTAAGCAAGGCAGGATTGCGATACGTGGCATTCTCCTCCTGATAAGAAAGGGCACCGTAGAAAGGCAGCCCGTAGAGCGTGATAAAATCGCTGTTGCGAAAATGGGAGGCTTTCAGGCGGAAATCATACAGATCGGCTATTGCAAAAGCATACCAGCCCTGCCCTTTGTCAAGCGGCAAAAGGTCGCCCGCCTGCTGAATATAAGAGGCTATGCCCGTTTCAACATTCAGACGTTTGAAGATGCCGCGGTTCACATTCCATTGGAGACCAATGCCGACAGCCGCATTAGTCAGCGTCTGCACGGAGCGAACGGTAATCGTGTCTATCTCCCCCCCGCGATGCTGTATCAGAGCTTGGAACGGAGCATAGAGGTGAAAGCGTGCTTCCGGACGATTGAACTTGATCCGCGAAGAGAGTCCGAAGGTGAAAGCCTCCTGATGCGTATCGGTCTGGAAAATGAAGCTCTGCCAATTCACCCATACATCCGCCTCAAAGGAACGGGTGTCGAGAAGCAGCTGCAGTCCCGTCTCAGGGTCAGCGGTGAGGTTCAGTTCGGGATTGTAAAGCAACTCCGGCAGGCGGTGATTGGCTGCGCCGTAGATATTTCCCAGCACAACGGTAACCTGCTCGGACAGCATCGCCTGTGTGCGAAACCAAGGCAGGAGGCGGATACCGGTCTGATATTGATTCCCTTTCCACCGTGCAATGTCCTGATAAGCCGTTGCCGGATACTTATACGCCCCGTGATAGACAAACGCATGAAAGCCCGCCTCAAGCCGGACAGTACGCAACGGATGATACACCGCTTTCGCCTGCGCCCAGAAACCGGGAAGGGTATAGCCCTTTATCATACGCCCCGCATACTCATTGTTTCGGAAGAAATTAAGGTTGTCCATCTCTATTGACAACTGCCTTTCCTGCTCGGGAGCAATCCGATAGTCCGACCTGTATAGAGCTTCGCCCGTCTGCGCCTGTAACGAAAAGACAGCGACCAGAAAACCAGCCGCCGCAAAGCACATAAACCGTCCGAAAAACAATCGTAACACGGTTCTATCAGATGATTTGCTCCAATCCCGAAAGTGTTTTGGACAGTTCCTCATCGGAGAGTTCGTGGTTCGTCAGGTCGCCGGCGAAGTATTGGTCATAGGCGGTCATGTCGATTAAGCCGTGACCGGAAAGGTTGAAAAGGATGGTGCGCCGTTTGCCCTCTTCCTTCGCTTTGGCAGCTTCCTGAATGGCGGCGGCGATGGCGTGAGAGGATTCGGGGGCAGGGATGATGCCTTCCGTGCGAGCGAACAAAGCGGCGGCATCGAAGGAGTCCAATTGCTTGATGTCCACAGCTTCCATGAGGTTGTCCTTTTTCAGGCGGCTTACGATGGAGCCGGCACCGTGATAGCGCAACCCGCCGGCGTGTATGTGGGCAGGCGAGAAGCTGTGCCCCAGCGTGAACATGGGCAGGAGCGGCGTATAGCCCGCCTCGTCGCCAAAGTCGTATTGGAATTGTCCGCGCGTCAGTTTCGGGCAGGAAGCAGGTTCGGCGGCAACAATGCGTATGTCCTTGCCTTCCGTCAGTTTGTGGCGGAGGAAAGGGAAAGAGATGCCGGAGAAGTTAGACCCGCCGCCGAAGCAGGCGATGACAACGTCGGGGTATTCGCCCGCCATTTCCATCTGCTTTTCGGCTTCCAAGCCGATAACAGTCTGATGAAGCATGACGTGGTTCAATACGCTGCCCAGCGTGTATTTACAGTTCGGGGTTTGCATGGCAAGCTCGACGGCTTCGGAGATGGCTGTGCCCAGACTGCCCTGATAGCCCGGGTGGTCGGTCAGTATCTGGCGACCGGCACGGGTGCTCATGCTCGGCGAGGCGATGACCTGCGCCCCGAACGTCTGCATGATAGAGCGGCGGTAGGGCTTTTGTTCATAGCTGATTTTCACCATATAGACGGCAAGCTCCAGCCCAAAGGCTTTGGCGGCATACGACAGGGCGGCTCCCCACTGCCCCGCACCGGTTTCGGTAGTAATATTCTTTACCCCCTCCTCCTTGCAGTAATAGGCTTGCGCAAGGGCAGAATTGAGCTTGTGCGAGCCGACCGGGCTGACACTTTCATTCTTGAAATAGATATGAGCAGGTGTGTCCAACGCCTTTTCCAGCCCGTAAGCACGCACCAGCGGGGTGGGTCGCCAATGCTTGTACAGTTCGCGCACCTCGTCGGGGATTTCAATCCAGCGGTCGGTTTCATTCAGCTCCTGCTGTGCGAGCTTCTTGGCGAACAGTGGATAAAGGTCTTCCGGCGTAAGCGGCTGTTTGGTTTGCGGGTTTAAGGGAGGAAGCGGCTTGTTCTTCATATCCGCTACGATATTGTACCATGCCGTGGGGATGTCCTTTTCTTCCAAAAGGAATTTCTTTGTGCTCATAATCTATTGATATAAGTGATAATTTGGTGGCAAAGGAACTATTTATATTTCAGTCTGCAAGGGAATGCGTGAGAATATCCAGGAGAGGGGGAAAGACGCAAAAAAGGGAGTAGGGAGGGGTCGGAATGTGGGGCTGAAATCCGTCATCCTTTTTCAGAATCAGGCATCGCAAAGAGCTTTGAAATACCCGATGGACTCAGCAATGCCGAGGAACGGGTCTTTCATATCCTTCTCATATTCGAGACCGCATACGCCGGTATAGTTCACTTCGCGCAGCATTTGGACAAGAGCGGGGAAGTCTATCTTGCCGCGACCTATCTCGATGCCCTGCCCCGCTTTGGAATTGTCGGTTACGTCCTTGATGTGAATGTCGAAGATGCGGGTGTGATACTTCTGGAGGTCGGCGACAGGGTCGCAGTTGTTGCGCAGGTCGTGACCGATGTCGAAACACATGCCGATGCGCGGGTCAAGGTCTTTGGTATGCTCCCATACATCGGTGGCATCGGGATAGGTGGCGATGTCTGGCCCGTGGAGGTGGATAGCATAGTGAAAATCGTATTCCTTCACCTTCTTATCCACATAGGGGAGGAGTTCGTAGTTGGGGACACCGACGATGAGCTTCACACCCACCCGCTTGGCATATTCAAAGCCCTCGTCTATCTCCTTCTCGCTCTTCATGTAGATGGGACCGACGCCGTAGCCGGTGACACCGTGTTCCGCACATTTGGCATGGAAAGCACGTATCTCCTCGTCCGTACTCTTGAACGGCAAATGGAAATCCTTGATGCAGAGGTAATGCACATCAAGGCGTTCCAACGTCTTCAACGTTGTGTCGAGGTCGAAATTAACGAAAGTGAAGCCTGCCATACCGAGCCTGAAAGGGTTTGCGGTCTTCGCCGCCTTGATTTTCACGGGGTCGGGCGTAGCGGCGGCAGCCCATGAGCCGGCACCGAGCAGCATGGCACCTGCGATGCCCTGCTTGAAAAAGGTTCTTCTTGTCTGTTTCATTGCTTTTGAGAAGTTAGGAGTTAGAAGTAAGGGTGTACATATGCTACTTGAATTATATCGGCGAACATTGCGACTACGCTATCATAACTTGTCAAATTCCTGCCCAAACGCGCATTTTCCATAGCCCTTAATGTGGCTTTGTTTGGTACATGCGCAGATTCGGGAAGGAGTGGCGTATTCTGTTTTTATCGTGGCAAAGATAAAAAAGGATACAGGATTTCAGCCCGACGTAAAGCGAAACGGCACGCCGGATAGCGGAATGCAGGGTTTACGGATATACATCCAAACCCCTAACAGGGTTTGAAACCCTGTTAGGGGTAAAATAAATATCTATACTCTTTTCCGCCTCATACGGAACGACCGTTTGAGGTCAGGTCAAACGACCGTGTGAAGTCAGGAGTTGGGAAGTCCCGCAGGGACGGCAGATTTCAGCCCCACATGGAGCGTAGCGGAATGTGGGGTTTATGGACGGATACAATCCAATAAAGCCCTGAAAGGGCGATACAAAACGTAAATGATGATTCACAATGCAATACATATTCTGTCATCCTTTCAGGAT
>LBCX01000227.1 GCA_001657575.1 Bacteroidales bacterium Barb4 | reverse complement strand
AACAAAATAACTGAAAATAAATTAGAAAATGAAATAATAAATAGGAACAAAATAACTGAAAATAAATTAGTAAGTAATATAGACAATAAAATAAGTGACTATAAGCATACGGTAGATAGTTATATATTCATATTAGAGGGATTTATGCTTGCTGATTCAAAAAACTATGTAAAATCATTAGAAAATTTTCTTAGTGCTCTGAAAACATTAAACCAAGCAACGGATAAATCTACACAGAAAGATGCCATTAACGGTCTTATATTTTTAAGCAAAAAACTAAAAGAATTTCCACCAATACCGATAGACAAAAGAGAACAATATATAAAAGTTCTTGAAGATTGCGACCATAAAGACGCAAAGAAAATAATTGATTTTCTTAATTCTATTCCAGAGAAAAAATAATCAATCTACTAATATAAACAATTAAAAAATTATAAATCTATGAATTATCTTGACAATCAATACGAAGTGATATGCCTAAATGAAGTGCTTAGACGCCTAATTTCAGCCGATAATTTTTCATTGGAAGACATCGCCAAAGCAAAGCATTAGCAGATAAAATTATTGGAATATTGGAAATTGACGGCGTACTAATAAAAAGTAACGATAAGGAAAAGATAACTAATTTACCAAAGGCTAAACACCTTTTGAATATTGACCATTATGCTAAACAATACGAAAATGCCGAAATGATGAAACGTTTGGGAGTAAATGTAGGGCAAATAAAGGATTTATTGGAAAACAAATAGAAAATAATACTCCGATTTGATAAATGCCAAAAGCCAACCCCCACGCACGTGAGGTTGGCTTTGTTTTGTTCAGTGCCAATATTTTGACGGGAATTAGACGGGAAAGTTTATAATGTACCAAGTTTAGTCAAAATGGGACTTGCTCCCTTTCCCGCTACATACTTAGTAGTACCGACTACCATACCGCCCTCTATAAGGGACGGAACGAGTTTCTGCATTTCGAGTGCCCTTTTGTGCACTTCTCTTTTACTTGGATGTTCCATAATCTGTTACAATTAAAATTTCGCAAATATAATGAAAACAAACGAAAGACAAAGGCTAATACTCACAAGTGAATTTATAGGCGATACCCCACACGATTTCTATGACGGCAGTATAGGGGGATTAGTATTGGGTCGCAGACACAGCGAAGGAAGTATCTACGGCGTAAGGGAAACGAACGGTGGGAAAATGGAATTAATCATGAATATGGAAGGCGGCGAATATCTGATGAACGCAATGGCAACGGATAAATATTCAGACCGTTTGAACGAAATTAATCAATATGTATCAAACGAACCTGAAATTCAAAAAGACAGGATAGAAAAACTTTCCTGTGTTATTGACGCAGGGAATAATTACGGGTTTATACAATTTTCAAACTACGACCAATTTATCATTAACAGAAATGCAACGGCTAAGTATCTGGAAGAATTAGACGAAATGAACAGTCGTGCGCTTGCGAAATATTTAGCGGAGAAAAACAATAAACCAATTCAATAATTAAAAAAATAAATGAAATGATTACGCCAGCAATTAAAGACAAAGTGCTTGCTGCACTTATCGCAGAATTTGAGAATACGGGAGAAGAGTATATTGAACTCCCGTATCCCAGCGTATTTCCCGACTGTGAGATAACGCTTGCCGAGTATGACAGCATCATTGACCAATTCCAAAGAATGGGAATAATCAAAGAAGCAAAGGGATATTTCGGCGGTTGCTTGATTAGGCGTTCCGCCGATATGTACGACTTACATTCTCACGGCGGTTTTGCAGCTCAGGAACTAATCCTTAGGGCGAACCTTGAAAAACTTGGATACGAACTTGATGAGCTTTCCAAAGATACCCGCCTTTCCGATATTGCGCAAAAACTTTCCGCAACGGCTTCTTTGATAGAGGTCGTCGGGAACATAATTATCAATAATAAATAATTCAAAGTTCCTTACAGGGTCATCGGGCAGGAAGTCGATGTTTCTCCCGAAAGAACGTTTATCCCTGTAAACCTCTTTTCCTTCGCAGGTACAGATGCGCTCCCACGTTTTTGGCTCGCCTTTCTTTCCATATCTAATTACTGTGATAAGTTCAGCTTTCGTGCGATTGGGCTTCTTTCTCATAACTGATAAAATTAAAAAGCCCTCAATCCATGTATAGGGACACGGAAAGAGGACTTTAAGGTTGTTAAACCCGATGTCTCTGCATTCCCTATAATGCGGGGACAAAAATACATAATTTTATTTACTATGGATATTAACGAAAGGATAAAGAATATTTGCGAGGTTTTTTGTGAAAACTCAAATGGAAAGTTCGCGGTCACAATGGAAGCGAGCAAGCAAAATGTAAATAATTGGTCGCGTAGTGGGTATAGTGTCGGTTTGTCAGTCATTGTAAAAATTATTGAAAAGTTTCCGGGTGTTAGCCCAGAGTGGCTACTCACGGGCGTAGGTGAAATGGAGCGCACGGATAACGGCTTAACTCAAGCCCAAACCGACTATATAGAGTGGTTAGAGAATAACAACAGACTACTTTACAAAGAGAACAAAGAGCTAAGGGCGGAAAACGACAAACTAAGGGAGCAATTAGGAATGAAAAAAAGCGCAGGGTAATTTATATGTATCCGAATTATTGAAAAACATTTATTTATATAAACAGTTAAATTAAAGTTTTATGAAAAGGATTAAATATTTTCTAATGATTACAGCCGTAATTATGGAGGTGGGATTATGACGGAGTGCGATGCAGTATTGAAATGATATTGCATAAAAAAGGCGGTTATTATACCGCCCTTTTCATATTGTCAGAACAACATTGATTTTATTTTTATATAAATCTACTTATTCTTTGTAAAATTTACAGGAGGTAAAATTATTGCTCTAAGCCCTGATTTTAGAGATAAATTAGTTATATGCTCTCTAATATAGGGGAAAATAATAGCCGCTCCATTTACTTTGCCAAATACGTCTAAATCTTTTATTGGTGAATCGCCTGTACATTCAAAGATTCCGACCATTTTAACTTTTATTTTAACCTGTTCTATCTCCTGAACTTTTTGTTCTACTGATATTTCTTCTTCAACAGTAACAACCATTCCATCTACATTAACACCAACTTCGATATTAATATTGGTAATATATGTTTCTAATTCAACATGATTTTTTCGAGAAAAAGAACTTTCTACGAGCATTATCTTGTTAATCTGGAATCCGGATTCTAATTTATTTGTGTTTTCCATGATTTATGCTGCTAAATAATATTCATTCTGATTGTTTTCATTCGTATAATTCCCTGAAATAGTACAATTTTCTATTGGATTATCTTTTCCGCAACAATCATCGTCTATAAATGTAATTTTCGTCCAATCCTTTAATGTTTTTTGTTGAAGAACTACGTTAGCAGGGTCTATAATAATAGCTTTTTTATCCGTTGAAATTTCCATGTATTTAGTTCTGTACAAAACATATTCTTCATTTTCAATACCAACTAAAGCATCATCAGAAATAAAGCAAATATTTTGTGTGGGAAAAAGTTCGATAAACTTATCTGTCATTTTATTCTCCCATGCAATATAATCATTATCTAAATGATATATTTCATTCGGAACCACTTCAACAAAATGTACTATTGCGTTTTTATCATATTCATAACGCACACGAACATTTGGAAAACTTACAATTAATTTTTCCAACTCATTCCGTATGTATTGTTTAGCATCCATAATTTTATTGATATTTTTTTAGAATTGTAATGATTTTATCAGAAAGCAAAATGGCGTTATTACTTTCGGAACTGTCAAAAACTTCATCGTAATAGTCAGCTTTAACCCGCAACTTTTTCAACTGCAAAATTTGACTGTTATAATCTCTCATGTGACTATCACAGTTCGCTTTATTCGACTCTCTTATGTAGTTTCTAACTTCATTTATTAAAACTTCGTGTGAACCAGATTTAGAAGCGTTACACAATCTATCCAAATCCTGCTGACTTTTCCCCATCTTGTGCAACCAAATATGTTTAGAAAGTTGATAACAACAATAATATGCGCCATGAGCTACTGCCGGATACCAATTTTTATCATGCAATAGCTTGGCGGCATCAATTAATATTTCTGATTTGTTTTGAAGGTTGCTCATAATTTTGGTATGGCAAGTTTATAAAGCACGACACAAAGGTAAGGTACATTTGTCTGCAAGAATACGCACGGCGTAATATTATATATTGCGTTTGCTAATATTTTCCTTGCATTCTCCATCTCCTTGCTGAAATCAACTGTTCTTTTTATCCTGCGCAAAGGAAATCATAAAAATCAGCAGTCGTATTTTGCATTATATGTTTTTAACGCTTTTAACATATATACGTAGTGCAACCGTTGTGCAATCAATCAAATTAAAAACAGTAACAAATTGATTATCAAATACTATTTTAATATCCATTTACCCCTGACAGGGTTTGAAACCCTGTCAGGGGTTCATGGAACCCTGTCAGGGGTTCAAGATTTCAGCCCCACATGGAGCGAATGCGGAATGTGGGGTTACAAGGACGACGCCGACAAGGGAGTCCTGAAAGGATGATACAAATCATATTTACAATGCAATCTGTAACAATATATATTTATCGTTCTTTCAGAACTCCCATGTTGATACCATTCCGTAAACCCCACATTCCGCTTCGCTGCATGTGGGGCTGAAATTCGGCGTTCTTTCAGAACTCCCATGTCGATACCATTCCGTAAACCCCACATTCCGCATTCGCTCCATGTGGGGCTGAAATCCGGCGTTCTTTCAGAACTCCCATGTCGATACCATTCCGTAAACCCCACATTCCGCATTCGCTCCATGTGGGGCTGAAATCCGGCGTTCTTTCAGAACTCCCATGTCGATACCATTCCGTAAACCCCACATTCCGC
>LBCX01000226.1 GCA_001657575.1 Bacteroidales bacterium Barb4 | reverse complement strand
AAGGGGCAAAAGATTTCAGCTCCACATGCAGCGCAGCGGAATGTGGGGTTATAAGGACACCACCGACAAGGGAGTTCTGAAAGAACGATATAAATACATACTATTCTGTCATCCTTGCAGGATACCCCTGACGGCATCGTTCCTGTAACCCCACATTCCGCATTCGCTGCATGTGGGGCTGAAATCTTTTGCCCCTTTCAGGGCATCTGCGCAACATACCCCTAACAGGGTTTCAAACCCTGTTAGGGGTTCTCTGATATATAATTACCATACTTTTTACGGGAACTTGGGATATTGCTTGAAGTCAGGTCGGCGTTTTTCGAGGAAGGCTTGTTTGCCTTCTTGGGCTTCATCGGTGAGGTAGTAAAGTAATGTGGCATCACCGGCTAATTCCTGTATGCCGGACTGTCCGTCCAGTTCGGCGTTCAGTCCGGCTTTGATCAGGCGAAGAGCCAGCGGGCTGAGTTGCATCATTTCTTCCGACCATTGCACATACTCGTCTTCCAATTGTTCTAAAGGGACGACCTTGTTTATCAAACCCATATCCAAAGCCTCCTGTGCTGTGTATTGGCGACAGAGAAACCATATCTCACGCGCTTTCTTCTGCCCTACCACCCGTGCCAGATAAGACGAGCCGAAACCGGCATCGAAACTGCCGACACGCGGGCCGGTCTGTCCGAAGACGGCATTCTCCGAAGCTATGGACAGGTCGCAGACAACGTGCAGCACGTGACCGCCACCGATAGCGTAGCCGTTCACCGCCGCTATGACGGGTTTGGGAATGGAGCGGATTTGTTTCTGTACATCCAATACACTCAGACGGGGGACACCATCTTTGCCGATGTAACCGCCGCGACCTTTCACGTTTTGGTCGCCGCCCGAGCAGAAGGCTTTGTCGCCGGCACCGGTTAGTACGATTACGCTGATGTCCGCTTCTTCGCGGCAGATGCGCAGGGCATCGCTCATCTCTCCGGTTGTGGTTGGGGTGAAGGCGTTGCGGTAGCGCGGACGGTTGATGGTGATGCGGGCTATGCCGTTATAGAACTCAAACAGGATGTCTTCGTAGCTCTTGACGGCAGTCCATTGCCTTTGTGTTGCCATTGGGCGACAGGGGTTTTTATTGTTTGGAGAGCCTTGCAACCCTTTCAACGGCATCGTCAATGTGGGCTATTGATTCCATGCCGAGGGTAATGCTGTGTACGTTTCCTTCGGTAAAGGCAAATTTGATGGATTGCTCGCGTTCGTCATCTTTTACGCGCGTACCTTCTCCGAATATCTTCATGCCGATTACACCCTTGCCGTTTTGCTGCGCCTTGCCAAGCATCTCTTTGATGGCGTTGGGAGTGCCGTCCATCCGGCTTTCAAAGGGATTGATGCGTGCCATGATAACGTCCACCCACGGGCTTTCAGCGGCTTCCCGCAAGGCATCGTAGCTGTGGCAGGATACGCCGACGGCTTTTACGATACCGTCCTGCTTGGCTTTTGACAGGGCGTCAATGTATGATTTGCGCGTTTGGCTCCAATTGCCCTGCATCATGCAGTGGAGCAGGACGATGTCAAAATAGTCCGACCCCACTTCCTTCCGGCAGCGGTCGAGGAATGCGGGAACAGTCTCGGTGTCTTTGTTCTTTGCGCTGTCTTCCTGTGTCCATATCTTGGTGAGCAGGGTGATGTCTTCGCGCGGGAGGGTCTTGATGGCTTCCCCGACAAAGGGCAGCGAGCCGTAGGAGTCAGCCGTGTCATAGAACTTGATACCTCTGTCGTAAGCATGGCGTGCCATCTTCACAAACGTATCCATTCCCAGCCGCGTCTGGTTTGATTCATGCCCGCCGCCGACTGAACCTGTGCCCATCGCAACGCGGGAGACAAACAAGCCTGTTTCCCCAAATTTCACTTTGTCCACTGTGGCACTTGCGGGAAGCATCAGTCCTTCCGCTACTGCCGACCCTGCTATAGACAAGCCTGCCACACCGGCAATCCCTGTCCGAATAAAATTCCGTCTGTTCATTCTCTTGTTTGATTTATGCCCTGTCAACTGCCGAAGATGAGGCTTAGCTTTTGCTTCGTATAATGCCTGAATTCACGATCCGTGCTAATCAGCGTAATCCGTTCCGTTATGACTTGGGAAATAATCAGATGATCATTAGGGTCATTATGCGATTTCGCAACGGATAATCTTGCATACGTCATTAAATGCTCCTTCTTCACGGGAAGTATCTCAAAGGTCTTGTCAATCTCAGGCAATATATCCTCCGGCCTTTTCCATGTGGTTTCTATCTTCTCCCTTCTATGCAGATGAATCAGTTCCTGTATGGAAATTGTGCTAACGTATAATTGGTTGGCATAATCGTTTAGTATATACGCTGCATTTTTACCCAGTTCATCCGGCTCAAACAGATAAGACAACACCATATTTGTGTCTAATAGATAGCGTGCCATACTCTATTTATTTTCCATGGCAGCCCAATATTTTACGATGCTCTCCCCGGGATGCTCTTCCCTCCAAAGGCCTAACGGTGAAAGCCTTTCCGGTTTCGGATATATAAGCTCTTTTCTCTTGCCATTCTCATCATAAATATACCACTTGCGCTCTTTTGCTTTCTTCTCTTCCATGGTTGTACGATTTTTACTGTTTACGGGCGCAAATGTAGATTATTTCTAAAAGATAAATCTCAGGGCAAACGCATTATAATGGATCAACCTTTGGGACAGTCTAAAAATGGCATTTTAACATTCTTTGATGCGTATATGCATCCCATACGGATGTATATACGCATCCCATACGGATGCACATATGCATCCCATACGGATGCACATACGCATCCCATACGGATGTAAGTGTAGATTATTTTCAAGTAAATCTAAGATAGATTTACCTTTGCCGCCATGAAAAAGGTTTATGCTTATTATAAAGGAAACGTTGAGGCATATTCTCGTTGTGCCGGAGAGTTGAGAAAAAGGATACATCTGCTTGGTACCGTCCGTTTGGTGCTGGCGGTGGTAGGGGCGGTATTCTTTTGGCTGTTCAGGGAGGAAAGCTGGCTGATGCTTGCGGGGACGGTTGCTTTGCCGGCGTTGGCATTTATCCTGCTGATGGTTTATCATGGCAGGCTGTTTACTCAAAAGGTTTATACTGAGGCTCTTATTGCTTTGAATAAGAATGAACTCAAGGGGTTGGATTATGACTTTGGAGCGTTTGACGGGGCAGCGGATAAGGGTTCTGCCGAGCATCCTTTCAGTTTGGATTTGGATGTATTTGGGGAACATTCCCTGTTTCAATCCGTCAACAGGACGGTTACCGTACAGGGGCGCGAGTTGCTGGCCGATTGGTTTTTGTATCCCTTGTGCAATAAGGCGGAGATAGAACAGCGGCAGGAAGCCGTGAGGGAGTTGGCGGAGTATTCCCGCCTGCGGCAACATTTCCATGTCACCGGTTCCGTGAGGAAAGGGAGCAGGGATGACGGGCATTTCCTGACGTCATTAACGGGCGGCAGGGCGTATTATGCAAACAGTATATTGTGGAAGGTATTGCTGTATGCCGTTCCTCTTGCTTGGGCAGTTATTCTTATCGGCTTTGCTGCGGGTTTGGTGAGCGGAACGGTTGCCGGTGTTTACTTCGGTGTCAGTTTCCTGATTGCCAATTGGCGAGCCAAGCCAATCAATGATTTATATAACAGGGTGGACAAGATGGAGAAGATATTTTCCGTCTATTCCGACCTGATGCGGAGTATTGAGGGGGAAAGGTTTCAAGCCGGGGAACTTGTCCGCATCTCACGGCAGTTGACAGGGAGCGGCGGCACGACTGCCTCACGCGCCGTTAAACAGTTGTCCCGCCATATCGGGGCGTTAGACCAGCGTTTCAGTCTGGCGGGCATTCTGCTGAATATATTCTGTTTGCGGGATACGCGGCAGGCTCTGTTGCTGGAGCGTTGGCGGGAGGCGCACAGGGAAGATGCCGTCCGTTGGCTGGATGCGCTGGGTGAGTTCGATGCCTTGGCTTCTTTGGGCGGCTTTGCTTTCAATCATCCCGACTATGTCTTCCCCGATATTGCCGCTTCCTACTTCCGGATGGAAGGAAAGGACTTGGGTCATCCGCTGCTTCATCGCGGCGTATGCGTGCGAAATGACATGGAGATACGGAAAAGCCCTTGTTTTCTGATTGTCACCGGTGCCAATATGGCGGGAAAAAGTACCTATCTGCGCACGGCAGGCGTGAATTATCTGCTGGCGTGTATCGGTGCTCCGGTCTTTGCCTCCTCGCTGACCGTCAGTCCCGCCCGACTGATAACCGGTCTGCGCACTTCCGACTCCCTGACCGGCAACGAATCCTATTTCTTTGCCGAACTGAAACGGCTCAAAATGATTATCGACCGGCTCAAGCAGGGCGAAGAACTCTTTATCATTCTCGACGAAATCCTCAAGGGCACCAACTCCGTTGACAAGCAAAAAGGCTCTCTCGCTCTGATGAGGCAGCTGGCTGCCTGCAACACCTGCGGCATCATCGCCACGCATGACCTTGTTTTAGGCACTTTGGCAGACAATTTCCCCGAAGCCGTCAAAAACTACCGCTTCGAGGCAGATATAAAAGACGACGAACTGTCCTTTACCTATCAACTGCGTGAAGGGGTAGCCCGAAATATGAACGCCTGTTTCCTGATGAAGAAAATGGGGATAACAGTAGGGATGGAGGGGCAATTAGACCCCTGACAGGGTTTCAAACCCTGTTACCTTAGATTTGCCCCGTGTAAAAAAGAGATAATATTGCAGGATAAAAAACACTAAATTCAAAAAGAAAGGAAACCCCATAATAAACCATAACCTTGTATAAGCAAAACTTACACCCCTGTTTGGTATTATGCGGCTTTTCTTGAAATAAAGACCCGTATAAGAAATCAACCGTAAGTTATTAAG
>LBCX01000225.1 GCA_001657575.1 Bacteroidales bacterium Barb4 | reverse complement strand
TCCTTTCTTTTTGAATTTAGTGTTTTTTATCCTGCAATATTATCTCTTTTTTACACGGGGCAAATCTAAGGTAACAGGGTTTCAAACCCTGTTAGGGGTTCTATAACGATACAAATACAAATGATGATTTACGAACATATAATATCCGGTCGTTCTCTCAGAACTCCCTTGTCGGCATCGTTCATTAACCCCACATTCCGCTTCGCTGCATGTGGGACTGAAATCTCTTGCCCTTTCAGGGCATCTGTGTAACAATCAGATTGGTTTATGAAACTGCTGCGTACCCTGCTCCATGCTCTGTTTGTTCCGGTCAATGCCGTGCTCGTCATCCTGATGGTTGCGGCGGCGTTCTCGGACAGGGTATCGCCGGAAACGAGCCTTGCGGCGGCTTATCTTGGTCTGCTGTTTCCTTTCTTTCTGGCGGCAAATGCGGCGTTCCTCCTGTATTGGCTGTTCATGCGCGAATGGAAACCGGCGGCGGTCTGTGCGGCGGCGTTCCTGCTTTGTTTTGTGCCGATACAACATTACATTCCGCTTCACGGCAAAGTCAATCCCCTTCCGAAAGGGCAGGTTATAAAGGTGCTGACCTATAACGTTATGAACTTTGCCGGAAAGCCGCACACTGCCAAATCCCCCAACCGTCTCATTGAATACATCATCCGCTCGGAAGCCGACATCGTCTGCTTGCAAGAGTACACGGTCGCCCCGTCGGGCAATAAAGGTCTCACCGATGCCGTAGTGCAAAAAGCCCTGAACATGTACCCCTACCACTCGGTCATTGACTTGAACACCGCCCGCTGGGGATTGTCCGGCGTCGCCGTCTTCTCCAAATACCCCATATACAATTCCCGCAAGATAGACTACAACAGCGGCTACAACGGCTCCTCCGCCCACGAGCTTTACATAAACGGCAAGACGCTGTTCCTGATAAACAACCACCTCGAATCCTTCAAACTGACACAGGAAGACCGCACCCGCTACTCCGGCATCATCAAATCCCTTGACACGGAAACATTCGGCAATCTGAAAAATACATTCAATCGGAAATTAGGTCCCGCCTTCAAGGTGCGGGCAAAGCAGGCTGAAGCGGTAGCCCGCGAAATACAACAAGCCAAAGCCGACTACACCATCGTCTGCGGCGACTTTAACGACACCCCCGTCTCCTACACCCACCGCATCATCCAAGGCAACCTGACCGATGCCTTCGCCGCCTCCGGCAGAGGTTTCGGCGTCACTTACAACCAGAACGTCTTCCGCTTCCGCATCGACCACATCCTGCACTCCCCCAACATCACCCCCTACAACTGCACAATAGAACACGTGGATTACTCCGACCATTATCCCGTGTGGTGCTATCTGCAATTAAATTGAAGCACCTGTAACCATCCATCAATCGTTAACCATTATCTTTCGCACCTCCGCCCCTGCTTTCACGATATAGATACCTTTCGGCAGGGCGACGGCTTCCGTTCCGGTGACATTCCGGCGGACTTTGAGGCGGCCTGCAAGCGTGCTGACTGTTACGGGCACTTTCTCTGCGGGGAATTCCATGACGAGGAGACCGTTGCGGCTGTATATCTTCAGCGTGCTTTCGGGGAAGAAGGATGCAAGGGTGTTTAATTCGATATGAACAGACGCATCGGTTGTTGCCGTCAGGGAATACAGGTAGGTTCTGCTGTCTGTCTGTTCGGAGGCTTTCAGCGGATAGCCGTTCACTGTGACGATCGGTTCGTTGTTTTCGTACTTGCTGACTGTTACTACCAAGGTGAAATTGAACAGGCTACCGGTGGAAAGATAATGGTTTCCGGCTTGGTGTGTTGATATAAGAAGACCTTCCGGCGGGTTGGAGAGTGTTATTGTACGGTAGTCCAGCAGGTAGCGGATGTTTGTCCTGCCGGTTGCCGGTTGCAGAGAATAGGTGTATGTATTTCCGTTCTTGCCGGAGGGCGGGAGCGCGATGCCGTTTGCCGTGACGGTCGGTTCTATGCTGTTGAACCTGTCCTCTGCTGCGGTCAAGGTGAAGTTGAAGGGCTTTCCCGGCACAAGTGCATAGGAACCGGTTGCGCGGTTGGAGTTGAGAAGTCCGTCGGCAGACGAAAAAACAACCGTGAGGGCTGTATCCGGATAAATATTGTGCCACGGGTTTGCCTCGTTGTTATCCGCCTGATTGTCTTTCACAATGGGCGTGTCAATCTCCAAGATTGCCCCTTCTTCATTATATATGCCCCCGCCATAACCGACAGCGGTGCTTCTCCGGTTGTCGATCGCCCTGTTTTCTTCAATGACGGCATCAATAACCTTCAATGTGCCGGCCACATTGGCTATTCCGCCGCCGTAGCCGCTGCCAAATCCGGCAGTGGCGGTGTTACCCCTTATCACGGCATCTCCCGGCAGCAGGACAAATGCCTTTGCCCCTTTCGAGTATATACCGCCGCCATAGCCGGACGTTGTGGCGGCCAGGTTAAAAAGGGCAGCATTGGATTCAAGGAGACCGCCGTAGATATTCAATGTACCGGTGTTGTATATTCCGCCGCCGTAACCGGATCCAAATCCGTTGGTGCCCACGTTTCCTTTTATGACTGCTCCGTGACGTATATTGGTAACTGAAAGGGAATCATTATATATGCCTCCGCCTTGTCCTTCTATGATGTCGGCAACCGTGTTGGTGACCGCTTTGTTGCTGATGATTGTGCCGGTATCCACGTGAAGTGTTGCTTCGCGACAGTTGTATATCCCGCCGCCGTAGCCGGTTCCGGAACGGGCGGCAGAAAGTGCTGTTTCGTCAACACTTGCGTTGTTTTCCACCCTTGAGCTGTCTTTCATAACAACGTACCCCATGATGTTGGCAATTCCGCCGCCCATCCCCGTGCCCGTCTTTGTAGAGGCAATATTACCCTGTACGGTTGTTTTTCCGGTCAGCATAAGATTAGACTTGAAGTTGTATATCCCGCCGCCCATGCCGGCAAGGTCATTTGAGGAGGCTATGTTCCCTTTAATTATAACATCGTGCAATATCGTTTCGGCATAAGAGTTAAACAAGGCTCCTCCGTAATGGTTATCCGACTCAACAGCGTTGCTGATAATGTTCGGCTTGTCGTCCGTCCCGTTGCCGTCGGTCATTGTGAGATTTTCAACGGTGACACGGATAACGGCAGTTTCCGTACCGGCAATATTCATGACCCGTTTGTTTTCGCCTGTTTTTTCTACTTGCTTGCGACCGTGCAGAACAGTAGCCGAAGCGTTTCCGTGCGGCTTCTCTCCCGGATATTCGGTTCGGTCATAACCGCCGATGATCGTCAGGTTTTTGGTAACTTCCCATGAACCAAAAGCGGGATTCACAGAATAATCTCCTTTGGCTATACAGATAGTGTTGCCGGGGGCTGCTTTGGACAAGGCACCGTATAAAGAAATGGAGGTATTCCAATAAGCACCGGTACTTGTGGCATTTCCTTCGGGCGTCACATAATAAATGCGGAGTTGAGCCGTACACGGCAAACCGAAGCAAAGGGTGGCAAGAAGTAGGAACTGTTTCGCTTTCATGTTCTGTTTTCATAAAGTTGGCAAAACTATACTATTTCAGGATAATCGTACCAACATTCAGAGGAATTATGCTTGAAGCTCGTCCCGCACCGTTGCCATAATGCCTTCCACCTGTGCCAGGGCGAACATACGCCCAAGGAAGGAATAGCCGGGGTTGTCACCCTTGTTCATATCGTCAAGCATCAGCTTTCCATGATCCACGCGCATGGGGAGGCGGGGGTTTTCCTTTTCAAAGATGCGTACCAAGTCAATCAGATGCCCTCGTCCGCCCAGATGGGAGGCTTCCGTGAAGTTCCCGTTTTCGCTTACTTCGGTGCTGCGCAGATGGACAAAGTGGGTGCGTTTGGCGAACTGCCTTGCCAAAGCCGGCACATCGTTATGCAAGCCGCAACTCAATGAGCCGGCGCAGAAGGTCAGCCCGTTGTTCGGACTGTCCACCGCTTGCAGAAACCAGTCGATGTCTTCGGCGGAAGTCACGATGCGCGGCAGACCGAGTACGGGAAAAGGGGGATCGTCGGGATGCACGCAAAGATTGATGCCGTATTCCTCAGCCGTCGGGATAACCTGTTCGAGGAAGTATTTCATATTCAGGCGAAGCTGCGCCTTGTCAATATCGTCATACAGGGTCAGCAGGCGGTTGAACAGGGTGACAGGGTCTTTGTCCCCTTCGCGGATATTCCCGTTGATAAAGCCTTGCGTTTTAACGATGACGGTGTATATCAAATCGTCCTTTTCCTTTTCCGTAATCGTCTTATCCAGCGCATATACCTGCGTCATCTCTTCGGCGGTATAATCCCCTTCAGCCCCCTTGCGTTTCAGGATGAAGCAATCGAAGTAGGCGAAGCGGATTTTATCGAAATAGAGGGTGTACGTCCCGTCCTCACTCTTCCGGTATAAATCGGTACGAACCCAGTCAATGACCGGCATAAAGTTGTAACAGACCGTCTGTATGCCCGCCTTCCCCAGATGGGCAAGACTGACCTTATAATTATCAATAAGCCTGTCCCTGTCCTTCCCCCCGTACTTGACGGACTCGGAAACGGGCAGGCTCTCAACGACAGACCATCGCAACCCTGCCTTCTCAATAAAGCCTTTCAACTCACTGACAGCCTCCAACGTCCAGACCTCCCCGTTCGGCACATCATGCAAAGCGGTAACAATCCCCTCCACGCCAATCTGCCGGAGCATCTCCAGCGTAATCCTGTCCTTCTTGCCAAACCATCGCCATGTCTTTTCCATAATACCCTGTTATTACTTGCTGATTTTACGTAAAAGTGCCAAAAGTATGACTTTTTCAATATACTCCGTATTGCCTCAAAAAAAGAATAGACGCAAAACTTTGCGCCTATACAGTCCTGAAATAAATCATTTTATCCGTAATATATCCTTTTTCGACAGTG
>LBCX01000030.1 GCA_001657575.1 Bacteroidales bacterium Barb4 | reverse complement strand
CTCCATCTATCGTCGTGCTATGAGCCTCTACGGGACGTGTATCCACAGCCTTCAAATACCCTCTGCTCTCTTGATGGCTTATCTCTTGGCTTATACAATTTAATGCACAGCATATTAATCCTGTAAAAATTAACAGTCTTCTCATGATCTAAAATTTTCTGTGTGATGCGTCCGGCAATACTATTTCAACCCTTTCAGTTATCCCGATTGACGGGCAAAAATAGGGAAAAAGCGTGAAAAACCTACCGTTCACCATTTACCCTGTGTTTTTTTATGCGGACGTGCGGTAATTGCTACATTTGCCGCTTGTTCAAGGTTTCCCCCACATAATATGAAATAGTTATGAAAAAGTACCTCTTTCTGTCTCTCTTTGCCGCTTTCCATTGTATAGTATCTGCTCAGAGCCTTGCGGATACGGTTGTATCGCTTCAAGGTGTTGAAGTGCAGGGTGTCCGTTTCGCCGGATTGAGCGGCGGCGAGGTCAAAAGGCTTCAGACGGCGAATAACCTGAGCAGTGTGACGGGTACGGCGGCGGATGCCTTTCGCCAGATTCCTTCCCTTACGACGGATATAGAGGGCGGCGTTACCTTTCGCGGCTCCAACAAGACGGGGATGTTGTGGAATGGAGTGCCCTACGGACTGCTTGAAGAGTACAGCGGGGATGTGTTAATCCAACTGCCGGCTATATTCCTGAATACAATCAGTGCCGCGCCCTATCCCTCCATCGGGCAGATACCCGACGGAGATGCGGGATTGCTGAACCTGTCATCCACTTTTCCGTCGGAGAATAGGTTCGTACAAGCAACGCTGGGCGGTGGTTGGAACGAGCGATATAACGGTGGTTGGACTCTTGGTTGGAATTCGGGCAAGTTCCACCTTGCCAGCAACTTCAACCGTCGCCGCGAATACCGCGAACGCAGTTTTCGCAAGACTACCACTGACAAGACAGGAACGGCGGAGATGAACAACAATGCCGCCGCCCGTCCCGATGTGTACATGTTTGATGGACTGATAGGTTACGATGTCACGCCAAACGACCTGCTGTCCGCCTATCTGCTTAGACACCAAACGGACTACAGCCGCTACGGTGCCATCCACAACACCAAAACAAATCCGGCGGGCGAGGTCGTAAACCGTATGCTCCGCAATCGCTACAACGACCAGCGGCAGGAAGCCTACGCCGCCGAACTGCGCTGGCAACACCGTTTCTCCGACCCCCTTGACCGGCTTGATGTTGTCTTCAATTATAACAACTTCCTCTATGACGAAGACAACGACTACAAAAACCAGAACCCCGCCGGTGCCACCGTTGCTCAAGACAACCTCTTTATCACCCAAGAAAAGGACTATTATTATCTGACGGCTGCCTACCAAAAGAACTTTTCCGGCAACGCCCTCCTCAAAGCCGGCTATATCGGGCAATGGCGGGACGAACGTCAGACAACGGATGCCGCCAACTTCAACCTGTCACAGGAAATATGGACACCCAACGCGCAGAAGTCCGATGCCTACACCTTCAGCCGCACGACACAGCTGGCGTATGCCTCTTTGGAAAAGCAATGGGAGAATATCACCGGCGAAGCAGGCGTGCAGGGAGAATACAGCAGTCAGCAGGCGCGCGACACGAAGAACGACCGCTTTTACCTCTACCCCCGTCTCCGCCTCTCTTACCGTCCGAACAACCGCGATGCCCTTTCCCTCAACTTCATACAGCGTGTTATCCGTCCGACAGGCACGGAGTTGAACGACTTTGTCAATATCAGCGATGCCACACACATCATACAAGGCAATCCCGACCTGAAAGAGGAAACCGTCAGCTCCTTAGACCTGACCTATACGCTGAACCTGCCTGCCTTCCGCCTCTCCCCTGCCCTTTACTATCGCCATAAAGCCAACCGGATACTCGAAACAGCCCGGCAGACGGCAGACGATAAAACCATCTGGCAGAAAGGGAACACGGGAAACAGCGGCATAGTCGGTGCCGAACTCTCCGCCTCGTGGACACCCCTGCGCCATCTCTCCCTCGGTCTGTCCGGTAATATCTTTCGCGATGAAATAGACGGGCGCATAGCCGGTTACGACAGCAAGAAGTCAATGATATGCGGCGACCTGAAAGGTGCCGTGAATGTCCATATCACCGCCAACACCGAATTTCAAGCCGATGCCTTCTACATCTCCGACCAGCTGACCCCACAAGGCAAGATTAAAAGCCGCTACACCGTAAACGCCGGTCTCTCTCACTACCTCCTGCAACGCAAGCTCCGCCTCAACCTGAGCCTCAACAACCTCTTCGACAGTCTGGAGGAAGTCACCCTTATCGACACCCCCGACCTGCAAATGGAACAGGTGCGCAATCGCGATGCCCGTGTAAGCTGGCTGACACTGACTTATCAACTGTAGGAGTTAAAACACTTTCCCCCAATGAACAAGCGAAAACTGTTTATCCGCATCCTTGTCGGATTAATCGTTCTTACGGCTGCGGCAACCGTCGTAGCCTACTTTCTCATCAGTCCGGTAAAGCCGTGGATGGCGTTTTTCATTGCCTGCTGCGGGGGGTTGCTGATTGTCAACTTCCTTGTCTCCCTGTTTCTGGTGAACCGGAATTACAAGAAGAAGTAAGGCTTTGGTACTCAATTACATTTGGATAGCGTTCTTCCTGATTGCTTTCGCCGTAGCATTGTGCAAGCTGGTCTTCACAGGGGATACGCAGGTCTTTACGGATATTATCAACAGCTCCTTTGCCTCGGCAAAATCGGGCTTTGAAATATCGCTGGGACTGACGGGTGTCCTCTCCCTCTGGCTGGGGATTATGAAGATTGGGGAGAAAGGGGGCGTGATACAGGCGTTTGCGCGGCTGTCCGCTCCGATATTTAGCAAACTCTTCCCCGATATACCTGCGGGACACCCTGTGACGGGTTCCATCTTCATGAACTTCTCTGCCAACCTGCTGGGACTTGACAATGCCGCCACGCCTATGGGACTGAAAGCCATGCAGCAGTTGCAGGAACTGAACGGGGGGAAGGATACGGCAAGCAATCCGATGATCATGTTTCTGTGCATCAATGCGTCGGGGCTGACGCTGATACCGATTACCATCATGATGTACAGGGCACAGCTGGGGGCTGCCAACCCGTCGGATATATTCCTGCCCGTGATGCTTGCCACGTTTATCGCTACGCTGGTCGCCGTGCTGACGGTCTGTTTCAGGCAGAAGATTAACCTTTTGCAGAAGAACCTGTTGCTCTTCTTCGGCGGGCTGGGGGCGGCAATCGCCGGACTGATACTGCTGTTCCGCTCAATGGAACAGGAGCAGATGTCGCTCTATTCCACCCTGTTTGCCAATACACTGCTGTTTACTATCATCTGTGGGTTTATCGTCTGCGGGATACGCAAGCGGGTGAACGTCTATGACGCTTTTATCGAAGGGGCAAAGGAAGGGTTTAAGACGGCGGTCACGATTATACCCTATCTCATTGCCATTTTGGTCGGCATCGGCGTGTTCCGCGCATCGGGGGCGATGGACTTTCTCATTGAGGGCATCCGTTTGGGGGTAGCCTCTGCCGGCATAAATACGGATTTTGTAGAGGCATTGCCCACCATGCTGATGAAGCCGTTGAGCGGGAGTGGATCGCGCGGCATGATGCTTGACGCAATGAACACTTACGGGACGGATTCCTTTGCCGGAAGGCTCGCCTGCATCGTGCAAGGCTCTACCGACACAACCTTTTATGTGGTGGCTTTATACTACGGCAGTGCAGGCATCCGCAACACGCGCTACACCATCTCCTGCTCCCTGCTTGCCGACCTGACGGGGTTCATAGCCTCCGTCGTGCTGGCATATATGTTCTTTGGCTAATCGGAGGGCGTCCAAACAGAAAGCGGGACGTCTCACGACGTCCCGCCCTCACAACTATATATTTATTTATTCAAAGAGACTAACCTTGGGCGTGGGGAGTGCGGCATATTCTCCGTGTTCCCCGCGCCTCCGTGGTGAATGATGTTTATCGAACGATAAACTTGCTAACCGTCTTGCCGGCATTCAGGATATAGAAGCCCGGAGCCAAAGCAACAGCTTTCTGCACTTCGTTGCCTGATACCGTAAACTTGGCGGCGGTCTTGCCGTTCAGGGATACGATGGCGGCGGTGGTGCCGTCGAGGTTCGTCAGCGTCAGGATGCCGTCGGCGTAAGATACGGATGCCTGAGCATTGGCGGCTATCGCTTCATTCCCGACTCCTTTTTCCGTTTCAAAGGTGATACTGCGTGTGCCGATAACTGCATTCTCTGCATTGTAATCCGTCAGTGTCACCGTGTAGAAAGTGGAGTGTTTGAGGTTGTCGAAAGAGACGGCAGCCGTCAGCAGCTCGGAAGCAGGCTCGATACGCTTGGAAGCGAGGTCGTAGGTGCTGCTCACCTGACGGATGGTAGCGGTGTAATAAGCGGCTTTGCCCAAATTGGTCTGGAACTCGATAGCAACGGTGGTTTCCGTCTTGCCCGTTACAACGATGCTGAGGTCGCCGGCGGGAATTACGGTAATCGTAAGGCTGTTGAGTATGTCGCCGGATGTGGCAATAATGTCTGCCGTACCTGCGGAAACAGCCGTAATCAAACCGGTGGCGGCATCCACGGTGGCAACTGCCGGATTGCTTGAAGTCCAAACAACAGTTTGGTCGGTGGCATCTTCCGGAGAAACAACGGCACTTGCCTGCACCGTGTCGTTAACGGACAGGAGGGTATTGTCAACGGATACCTCAATAGCAGTCACGGGAACGAGAACCGGCGGCACTCTTAAATCTTCAAAAACAGCCGTCACTTCCGAGTTCTTATTCAACGTAAATGCCACTGTCGGCTTAACCACTTCCTTGCCGTCAACAATCCACTTGGTCAGCTTGTAATCGGTAAGTTGGGGAGCGACAAGTTCAAATTCAAGCCTTTTGGGATAAGCATTACCGTACAGCCTTTTATTTTCCTGAAGACCCTGCACGGCAGTTGCCTTATCCGCTTCATCCACACCTTCCACTTTTATGACAAGATTATATGTACCGATGATGCCGTTTTTGATAACAGAGTCTGCAAAAGCTAAATCAGCATCAGTGGCTGTGGCTCCGTCAGGCTTAAGTCTCAAAATAGACTTGAAAGACGTCTTATAATATCGTTCGTAATCACCCGGTACATATACTTTGTACGCATCTTGCTCTTTACGATATGCTGCTTGAGCCTTGCCGAAGCCAGCGGGATTTTCCAATTCCGGATTTCCCCCAGTTGTTACCCGGATCGCCGAAGGTACCAAGTGTTTCGCGGAATCTATTAAAAGCACTACTACCCATCACTGACGTATCAATCGCTGTTTGTTGACCTTCGATAATAACATAGTCAAATACAACACCTTTTAAAGACCTGAAGGCAGCTCCGCTTATATTTGTCATGCTTGCAGGTATAGTGAGGACACCTTGAAGGTTGGAACGGTTGAAAGCACCGGATTTTACTTCTTTCACGCCTGTAAGGTCAATGCTTTCAATCAATGTATAGGAAAAAGCCTCCCGTCCTATTTTTTCCACTGCCCCATTGAGGTTAACGGTTTTTAGCTTAGAGGCGGGAGTACCATCGCTATTATTAAAAGCACCCCATCCCAGATCTACCTGTTTAGCACCTTTGGTAAAGGTTATGTTTTCAAGAGAAGATATGATAAAAGCATTGCCCCCTACTTTAACTAAACTTGCGGGGAAAGTAATATCAGTTATGCCCGGCAGGCTTTTAAATGCACTGTCCCTTATCTCCGTTACACCTTCTTTTATCGTAAGTGTTTTAAGGGTAGCGGGAAGGGTGGAAGCATAGCCGCTGGCATAATCCCAAAACGCCCCGCTCGGTATTGAGCCCGCACCGGTATTAGCCCCCGTGATAGTGAGGTTACGCAGGGTTTCATTACTACTTACTGCAAATGCAAAGGTCTTATTGTTAGTGGCGGTAGAAGCCGAAGAAGCCCATCTTGCCGGTACAGTTACATCTACCAACTTGGCTGTATTGTTCAAGAAAGAAGCATTAGCAGCCGTTTGATTAAGTCTTTTTACTGATGTAGGGATAACCAGCGTTCTCAGTGTGGCATTGCCGACAGCCGTAACAGCAAAAGCCTTCTCTCCAATCGAATCCAACCCTTCGGGGAGGACAAGGTTGGTAAGCGAAGCAGCATAGAACGCAAAGGTGTTAATCGTTTTCAACTTGCTGCCTTGTACAAATGTGAGAGTCTTGATAGGGACTCCACTAAAAGCACTAATCGCTATCTCCGTTACACTGGCGGGGATAGTTACATCTGTAAGGGATGTATTCCAGAATGCTGCTTCTCCTATCCCTTCCAGTCCTTCATTGAATTTAACAGCTTTAAGGGAGCTAAGACCACTAAATGCACCCTTATATGCTATCCAATTTTCAATCTCTTTCACACTTCCCGGGATCTCTACGCTTACAAGGTTAGTAGCCGTTTGGAAAGCATCGCCGGCAATCGCCGTTACCTTATAAATGTAACCATTGTTGGTAACTGTTGACGGGATAACAACGTTCTCGTAATCGGCAGTACCGTAGTCAGTGATAAGACTTACCGGAGGAGTAGCGGTCGTTCCTCCAATCACCTTTACTTCTCCAGCGTGAGTGGCATCTACCGGTTGGATTATTTGGTAATTGAGAAAGGGTGTGCCGCCTATGAACTTGTAATCCCATTCGTTAGGAGCATCTGCCCACACACTGCCCGTTGCCGCAAAGAGCAGCAAGGCAGTCCATAAAAAGTTAAATCTTCGTTTCATTTGCATAAATATTAATTAGTAGATTAGTAATGTACCGTTTGTTGTCCGGCGGTGAGCAGTGCTCACCCGTAGCGGTGACGACCCCTCACCCGTAGCAGTGAGCACTGCTCATCTGTTCAATCCTTCACCCGAAGCTGTATGGAAGAGCTGATCACCCGTGCGTTTTTGAGGATGCTCCCGCTGGAGGAATACCGCGTGACGATCTCTATCGTGTAAAGCCCGGGAGCAAGATTGTCGGGGATGCGGAGGCTGATCATGCCGGCCGTGTTGATGCTTATTTCCACGGCTTTGAAGCGGTCGCCGAGTACATTGATAAAGAAGACGCCGATGTCTGGCGTCGTGCCGACCACTTTGAGCTTGCTGCCGAAGAGGTGCGCCTCGTGCCCGGGAGTGAGGATGTCATCGGTGAGCTTGCTGGCGATGTCGAGGATGTGCTCAATCAGCCCCTGCACGTCAGCGATGCCCTGAACAACCACTTTGGCTTCTTCTTCAATGATTTTGCGCAGCGCATCGAGGATGTAGAAGTTCACCTTGATGGCGTGTTTCTTCTTGTCGAAGGGTTCGTTGACGGAGTCAAAAGCACCGGTAACGCTTGCGGCAAGGCGGAAAAAGTGAAGATTGGCGGAATAGCCGCCGAGGATGATGCGGATCGTTTCATTCAGAAAGCCGCGTACATGTTGTTTGGCTTCGTCCACGTTGCCGATGATTTCGCCGCGCGCGGCACCGGACTCGACGATGTCGTCAATGCCGGCACTGTTCTCCGTCTGCGGGTGGGCAAAGTATTTGCCATCCACATCCTTGAAATTGTTGTCGTACAGCAATACCTTGAGCGTGTACGCCAGTTCCTTGAGTTTGTTAAACATAGTGATTAGTATTTAGAAGGTAGAGGTAGGGGCATCCCTTGTGGATGCCCTGAATGCGGATTATTGCCAAGTTCCTCTTGAACTATGGTGGTCACTGGAAAAGCAACAAACAGATAAACAACTACTTACGCCGCAAGGCAATACAAAAGAAACGCCGACCCATGCAGGCATAAACCCGCATAAATCAGCGCAATAGGCATAAAAAAAGTGACACAGTTCAAGAGGAACTACGTCACCTTCGGGGGTAGTAGAGACACAACGCACTTCGTCTCTACAGTACAAACGGAACGGCGGCAAAGGTGCAGTCTGTAATCAATCCCTGCAAGCAAGAGCTGCGTTTTTTCAGGGCTGCCGGTATATAAGGATAATTTCTTGCACGAAGGTCGGGGATTATGGTACGAAAACGATTTTGGCACTGATTACGCAGATTACACAGAGAATATCTTAACCGCGTAATCAGCGCAATCTGTGCCTGTAATCTAAAAAAAGAACCTTTTACTTCCTGTATTGGCAGCAGCCGGGCAGGGCTTCGTAGGTCGTGTCGTCCGCCTTGTCCTTGCAGGTGTCGTGACCGGACTTGGCGACGGCTTTGCTGACGGCTTCCGGCGTGGTCTTGTCGGCGTCGTAGTCGAAGTGGAGGGACTTTGTTTTCTGATCCCATACGGCGGCAGTAACGCCTTCCACAGCAGCGGCTGTCTTCTCGATACGTTTCTTGCACATACCGCAACTGCCCTCTACTTTCAGGGAATCCTGCGCTTCTTCTGCGCTTGCACTGTTGGCTGCCAAACATACTGTGGCGACGAACATAAAAATCAACTTTCTCATTTCTTTTTGTTATTAAATGGTCGGGCAAATATAAACGTTTTAGCAGAATATCCCGAACCTTAGATTTGCCCCGTGTAAAAAGAGGAACTATTGCCAGATTCAAAACAGCAGATTCAAAAAGAAAGGAAGCCGCATGATAAACCATAGTCCTGAACAAGGAAGACTTGCGTCCCTGTTCGGTATTATGCGGCTTTTCCTTGAAATAAAGACCTGTACAAGAAATCAACCGTAAGTTATTAAGGTTCCTGGGATTATTTCAAGTTCCCTTCTTTTCTTTTTGGATTTCAAACACAAGGATATGAAAAAGTATATTACAGGTATCGGCGTCAGCAGGGAAAAACCAGCCCTATGCCTTGCTCAAAATGAAAAGGTTCTCCGGGAAGAGGAAACAGCCGGCACGACAGTTGCTGTGAGACAGGCATTAAAAACCGTCTTGAAAGAGGCCGGCAAGGAAACGTCCGAACTGCCGGCATGTGCGAAATACATGGGTCAATATATTTGGCCGTTGTGTTGTGCATACAAGGAGTCGGGCATAGACCTTTGGCCGGAAAATCCGGCACAAATCAAACACAGTTCCGATGTACGGCGGGGGAAAAACGACTGGCTGGATGCCCGCAGGATTGCTGCTTGCGGCTTCCGTTTTCAAGACAAAGCTCATCTGTACAATCTTCCGCAGGAGAACATAATGAGTTTGCAACAGCTTACAAGTAAACGGGACATGTATGTGTCGGATAAAAGCAGGTATCAGGGTCAGCTGACCGATCGGGAGCGTTTTATGCGTAAAAAGGGTTACAGGCAGAAAAGTGCTCGCTTGAAAGAACTGACAAGGGGTTTGGAGAAAAGCATCTGTCAAGCGGAAAAAGAGATTAAAGAGGCGATCGGGAGCGGTGAAGCCCTGTATGAACAGCATAAACGTCTTTGTACGGCAGTTTGTCTCGTTCTTTCAGAACTCTCTTACCACTATCATAACCCATAACCCCACATTCCGCTGCGCTGCATGTGGGGCTGAAATCTCTTGCCCCTTCGGGGCATCTGCGTAGCATTAGGGGATGATCGGAGACGTAGTTCTTGGGGAACTACGTCATTTTTCAAAAAAGAAAGGCATGGTTATTCGTATATTCAGGAAATATATTGACTGACAATATTGCTCCAAAGCCCTAATTCACCGCGGGAATTAGACCAGCGGGCAGCATAACTCACCTTCTTGCCAATGTCTTCCCTGTCGTAGTCAATGCGGTGGGTAATCCGGGTAAGAACACCGACAAGCTCAAAGCCGGAATAATCGTATGGATGAGCATCGCCGAATTTGCGGTAGAGATGGTAAGAGTCCGCACCGGGCGGTTTGGCGCGGCTTCTCTTTCCGAAGGTACAAATATTGAAGAGATGGGTACACCGGTCGCCTAATTGGGTGCGGATGCTCAGGTAAGGAGCCGTGCGGGGTAAGGGAAGTGGTGACTTGCGCCTGTCGGGTAGCGGCATCATAAAGCTACGGCGGATGAGATCGGTCACCTTCGGATTGCGTGCAAGGTAAGCCTGCACGAAACGGCGCGAAGCCTGCGACACCTGCTTTTTCACGGCATTCTTATGAGCTATCATTGCGGGCGTACAAGTTGCGGGACGCATTGCAAACCGATAAGCCGTTTTCCACTCCTCCTGAACAGCCACAAGCGCAAATACAGCATCAATGGGAATATCAAGCACAGCTTGGTAGCGATTTGCCTGTGTAATCAGGTTATTAAACCAGATGTCAAGCTTTGCATCTGCCGCAGGCAGATAATCTTTTTTATTTGCCATACCACTAAAGATTTAATACGATAAATCGCCGACTACCGTTCCGCCAGTCTGTCCTTGATATAGCCGATCATTTCCTCCATGCCGCCCATGAATTTGTCAAAATCTTCCTTGTACAGGAATATCTTGTGTTTCTCGAACTCAAAAACAGGCTCTTCGCCGTCCTTTACCTGCACTTTCTTGCTTTCCGTAATGGCAAGGAAGAGGTCGTCTTTCAGATTTCTCTTCACGTCCAGATAATAAATCCGTTTCCCCGCCTTGATGGCTTTAGAATGCAGGATTTCCTTGTCGCCGCCTTCCGCATACGTTTTTTTGCCAAATTCTTCCATAACCGTTTACATTCTAAGAAGCTGTCCGATTGTCATAACTTTGCCCCAAAAGTGTGCGCTTTTTTTTAATAGGGCAACTTTTTATAACTAAATTAAAAATGTCCGGCAAGAATACCTACTTTTGCCGCCGTCACGAAGTAAAAAAGTTCCTTCACACACTATGGTAAACCGAATTTTAATACGCATCAAAGTCCTGCAAATCGTTTATGCCTTCTATCAAAACGAAAACAGCGACATGCAAAAGGCGGAAAAAGAACTGCTGTTCAGTCTGCAAAAGGCTTACGACCTCTACCTTTACCTGCTCATCCTCCCCCTTGCCGTCACCAACCTTTACGAGCGCGTCACCGACAAACGCAAACGCCGTTACATGCCTTCCCAAGAGGATATGAACCCCGACACCCGCCTTGTCAACAACCGCTTTACCGCCCTGCTTTCCCAAAACGAAGCTCTCTGGCAAAAGGTTGCCGAAAACAGCCTTTCCTGGGAGAATGACACCGATTTTATCAAAACCATCCTCGACATTCTCCTCGCTTCCGACCTCTACGCCGAATATCTGCAAAACCCTGATGACTCTTTCGAGACTGACCGCGAATTTTGGCGTGCCTTTTTCAAACAGTATATCTGCGGAAATGAAATAGTCGAGACCTGTTTTGAGGACAAAAGCCTTTATTGGAACGATGATATTGACATTGTGGAGACGTTTGTGCTCAAAACATTCAAACGCTTCGATGCTTCCGCCGAAAGCGGCGGGGAATTGCTCCCAATGTTCAAGGACGAGGACGACCGCGAGTTCGCCGTTGCGCTTTTCCGTCAGACCATCCTGCACGGGCAGGAATACCGCAAGCGCATCGACAAGCATCTCAAGAATTGGGAGACGGAGCGCGTCGCTTTCATGGACATGATTATCATGCAGGTAGCCGTTGCCGAAATCATGACTTTCCCGTCCATTCCCGTCAACGTTTCTTTCAATGAATATATTGATGCTGCCAAATATTACAGCACGCCCAAGAGCGGGACGTTCATCAACGGCGTTCTCAACTCCATCGTTCAGGAATTAAAAAGCGAACATCTCCTGTTCAAGAATTAAAAATAAAACCGATGACTCTCAAAAACAGCCTGCGGATCTTTCAATGGAAGTTCTGGATGTATCGGGGACTGAAGAAATCACTTCGGCAAACCAAACGAAGGGATAATCCTGTTATAAAAATAAATAAGGCTGTTTATGAAACCATTTATAACAGGATCAGCCCGGAAGAAAAGACATGGATAAATAAAATAGAAAAAATAAGAACCAACCTCAACGCTGATAAAACTCCTGTATCTATTGTTGATTTTGGAGCAGGAAAGCCGGATTCCAAACGTTCGGAAGAAGCAATGGCGGAAGGCATTACACATTCCGCTACGATTGCCGAAACCTGCAAGATTGCCAGTAAACCTCCCGTATGGGCACTGCTGCTGTTCAAATTGATTCGTGAATTCAAACCCCAAACAGCCATTGAATTGGGAACCTGCCTGGGCATTTCGGCTTCCTATCAGGCTGTTGCTCAAAAAATCAATCAACAAGGTCGCTTGATTACGCTGGAAGGTTCCGGCGAGATTGCCGAATTAGCCAAAAAGAATTTCGAATCTTTACGTTTAGACAACGTATCGGTGATAACCGGTCGGTTCAATGATACGCTTCCGGCGGTTTTGGAAACAAATCATCCGATAGACTATGTTTTTATTGACGGTCACCATGACGAACAAGCCACAGTAGCCTATTTTGAGTATCTTCTCCCCTATCTTTCTCCTCAATCATTGCTCGTTTTTGACGACATCTCCTGGTCAAAAGGCATGAGAAGAGCTTGGGAGAAAATCATTCGCGATAAGAACGTCAAATTGGCAGTAGATTTGAAGATGGTTGGCATCTGTTTGATTGAAAAGAAAACGATTTTGACAGGAAAGTGAGGACAGGGAAACCTCATGTGAAATAATAAAAGCGTCCGAACTGTTTAAGTCCGGACGCTTTTCTATTCCAATAAGATAATTAACCTATCTCTTGCCGCCAATCACATACCCAATCTTTACAGCAAAGAAATTATTGTAATTCCCTTGATAACGATATTCGCCCGTAAGTCTCACTCTATTGAAAAACTCAACGCCTATGCGGGGAGAAGCTATTAAATGCGATGCCGTGTGACTTGGTATTTCAAATCCGGATTCTTTATATTCAATGGCAGACAGCCCTATACCCGTACCGGCAAACGGCATTATTTTGGGATGAATCTCTGTGAAATTATAATCGGTGACAAAAATAAACATTATAGCCTGTTGATGACGGTTATACGGTCGATCTGCGTATGAAGGTATATATTTTCTGTTCCAGCCGCTAAGGCTAAACTGAATACCCGGAGACACCTTTCCTTCGCATAAATTCAAACGGAGTTCACTGCCTAACATCAGGGCAGGAACTTCCTGTACTTTGCCTATCCCTTTATCCGGAATACCAAATACAAACCCCACATCCGCAATTTCCCATTCCACACTTTGGGCTTTAATATCATGACAGAAAGAAGCCAGCAAATAAAATAGGGTGATATACAAATATTTATTCATAATGAAATTATTATTGATTGGTTTGCAGAAGTAGTAAAATATATACTCCATAACAGTTCGGACGCTTTTTCATTTTAATTAAATCATTCAAAATAAATATCCTGCTGAAAGAAACAAAGTTCCGGTTACTCTTTTTTTCCAGGGAAAATTATTCATTGAGTATCCTTGAAAGGTTATATTTCTACGGTTGCTGTATATATCAAAAGATGAATAAGAATAACCTGCCGAAACAAGGTAGCGATCTATCCAAAGAGTCAGGTAACTTTTGATATGAGGCGATAAACAGCTGCCCCCTTTATTTCTTATTTTTTCTTCTGATAACGCATAACCACCCTGTAGAAGAACACCGGACGGAGCTATTTTATACAAAGAAAACCTCAATGTTTCATTGGGATAAAGATTTACGAATAAGCCGGGTTCTATATGCAGAGCCAAAAAATTGGATGCGCCGTCTTTTATGACAGGGATACGGAAACGGACGGACGGTCTCAGTAAAGCGGCACCTGCCTTTTCCTGGTTTCCCGACAACATCCATGCCGCCGTATGATCTCCTGTAGGGTAAGAGAAAACATGACTCCATATCTGACGCATGGCAGTTAAACCAATTGATACTCCGACATAATTATTATACATGAACAAATAGCACGGTTCCAGTTCGCAAGCCTCATGGGTATTTATTCCTGCGGTAAATTGAAATTCATGCCTGCGGAATTTCTCTTCCTGAGATGTTCCGGCTAAAGAAATTCCGCATAACAATGTGATAAAAATCAACTTCATACCGTATTCCTAAAATATGAATCCTGCCCCTAATCCAATGGAATGGTCATATTCATTCGATTTGAAGCCGTCTGTTTTTTTACTGTAATTATAGCCTCGCAAACTATAATTTAAGGTGAAATTAAATTCGAAATGTTTTCGCAACATGACCTTATAACCGATACCGGGGATAAACAGAATACCCGGATTGGATATATCCGAACCGACGGCATACCCTATATTGGCAAAAACATAAGGTTCTAAATGATTATTCAAAGGAGAATAACGGACAGTGCCGTAAACAGGGAAAGCGGAATGCCTAAACTTTATCTTTTCGGCGTTTATTCCTGCTCCGGCGGATAATCGCCGGTTTACATCATATATCCCTGCAAAATTAAAATAAAAACCTCCTTCTGTATATGCAGAAACTCCAAACACATGATTATATCCTAAATAAGCATGAATATTATCAGTAATACGTTCTTTATCCTGCCCTTTTATGCCTGTTGGGAATATCAGCATAAAGAAGATAGTTATAAAGGAGCAGAAATTTTTTTTAATCACAATATCGTATCTCATCTTTATTTATTATTTTAAATCTTCCATTTCATCCTTATATTATTATTCTCCCACTGACCCCAAATGCGACGGAAGAAAGCTCCCAACAGTCATTGTTGGCTGTCCTAATCTCTTCTCCGGGGTAAAGCTTATATGTATTTTGGTCCAAAAAAGAAAATGGGGGCATACCTTCTGACATTGGTATTTCCTCTATATCATAAAAAAATTCACGTTGTTCAAATATAAGTGCCGGATGGTCTATTATATTTTTCTTAAATTCAGAAATTCTTTTCTCGGAGCAGTCTTTAATTCCTATGGACATTCTGTTTAATTCCGTATCAATACTCCATACGCCCATATTAGCATAAATCTCTTTATTCTTGTCTTCCTCTAAACGTTTATCAATATATTGAAGAAGTTCATTCAATTCCCTGTATGAATACGTAACAGATTTGATTATGAAATTATTACTGCCTATTATTTTTGCAATAGACTTCCGGAGAACGGCAGTATCTCCTTTTACAGCCACTATCCATCTTCTGTTTTCTTTGTCTGCTTGATTGATCCAGTCTCCCGCGTAATATTCCGGATAAATAATATTTTCAGGGTATTCGTCTTCAGGAATAGTGTTGTCCCTGAAATGATCCTCAAATTTATTGCTTAAAGCACGTGCTCCTTCAATATCTTCCGTCTCCTTATTGACCGAATTGTCCCGGTCGTTACAGGATGCAAACAGAACTACTGATAAAACTGCCGACAAAATGGTCGAAACACATACATTTCTCTTCATACGTAACTAATTTTTTAATTAAAATACTTCCAAGGCTTTATTTATATTATTGGCTTTAATGTAATAAGATAGAGAAGGGTCATTAATACTTGACCCCAAATGCGACGGAAGAAAGCTCCCAACAGTCATTGTTGGCTGTCCTAATCTCTTCTCCGAGGTAAAGATTATATGTGTTTAGTCCAAAAAAGGAAATGGGGGCACATTTATCTTCTCTATATCAGGCTTTACATCAATATCAGACTCTCCAAATATAAGTGCCGGATGGTCTATTATATTTTCCTTAAATTCAGAAATTATTTTCTCGGAACAATCTTTAAGTCCTATGAATACCCCGTTAAATTCTACCTCAACACTCCATGAATTCATATTATCATAGATCGCTTTATTCTTGTCTTCATATATATGTTGATCAATATATTGAGAAAGTTCATTCAATTCCCTGTATGAATACGTAGCAGATTTGATTATGAAATTATTACTGCCTATTATTCTTGCAATAGATTCTCGGATAATGGCAGTGTCTCCCTTTACAGCTATTATCCATTTTCTGTTTTCTTCATCTTCCTGATCGATCCAGTCTCCCGCGTAATATTCGGGATATATAATTTTAGAGAAATGCTCCTGAAATTTTTCAATTTTTCCTTCAATATCTTCCGTCTCCTTATTGACCGAATTGTCCCGATTGTTACAGGATGCAAACAAAACTACTGATAAAACTGCCGACAAAACAGCCGAAACACACACATTTCTCTTCATACGCAACTAATTTTTAATTAAAATATTTCTGTAAATTTCTGTTTAATCCGTGTTTGTGGTATGCAAAAAAAATGATCATAGTTTAATGAGAACTATAATGATGCCTTTATTTTGGCGGCGTAAAAGTATGTAAAAAAATGAATAGGTAGAGTAAAACGGAAAAAAATAACTGATATTGTGCTGACAAAAAGTAATTTCAATGTGTCCCACATTTGGGACGGTCTGAAAACTCAGTTTTCAAGGTGTCCCAACATTGGGACGGTCTGAAAACTTGGTTTTCAAGATTTCCCAACATTGGGACAGTCTGAAAACTAAGTTTTCAAGGTGTCCCAACATTGGGACGGTCTGAAAACTTGGTTTTCAAGATTTCCCAACGTTGGGACACCTTAAAAACTTAGTTTTCGGATTTTCCCAACATTGGGACAATATTTTTTTGAAAAAACAGTTGGAAATGAAAAAATTTTTACTTTTGCAGTGTAATCCTTAAAACTAATCAGTATGAACGAGACGAAAATCAACAGTATTTATTTGCACCGCCTGACCAACGGGGAACATTTTTATTTCCACATGGAAGTGCGTGCACAGGTGCAGCCGCTCGTCGGCTCAGTGGCTGCCGTTACCGACCTTTTTGCCAAGTACGATGCCGCTCTTACCGAAGAAGACCATGTTTACAAGCGCAACCAGAAGGCGAAGGAGACGGGGGGAATTAAGGAGGCAGATGAAGCGCGGGACAACTCGCTGGTGCGCATCACGATGGCGATAGCGTCGGCAGTCCGCAGTGTTGATGCCGACATACAAAAAGCCGCGACCGACCTGAAGTATATCCTCGACAACTACAAAGGGACGGAAAAAGCTTCCTACGCCGACGAGTCGGGGCGTATCATCAACCTGTTGGAAGACCTTGCTGAGGCGGATGCCGCCGCCGCTGTCGCAACGCTCTCCCTCACGGCAGACGTCGCCAACCTTGCCGCGCAGAATGCGGCTTTCACGGAACTGTACCTCGCACGGGCGGAAAAAAAGGAGACTCAGTGGCTGGAAGGCACCATGCGCGATGCCCGCAAACAGACCGACAGTGCTTTCCACGCCTTCGCCGAAGCCCTGAACGCCGCTTGGCTCTACAACGAGCTGGCGGCGAAGGATGCCGCCCTGCGCACTGCTCTTGAGCAAATCTTCCACCTTATCAACGCCATCATCAGGCAAGCCCTCTTCAACCTCACCCGTCGCGGTATCAAACATACGCCGGAACCCCCTCCCGACCCTGCTCCGGATCCGGAACCCGTGCCCGAACCGCTGCCCTCCTATCCGGCAACGGCGACAGGCATGGCTTCGGGTGCCATCCGAATCACCGTGCCCGATCTTCCTGCCGATGCCGTGCCCGCCGGCTCTCTTATCGGCTATACGACCCTGCTGGAGGAAGTGCTCACCCTGACGTTCAGATCCCTCAGCGGCAGCGTCTATACCTTTGCCCTTCCCGCCGGCTGGGGCGTCAT
>LBCX01000224.1 GCA_001657575.1 Bacteroidales bacterium Barb4 | reverse complement strand
CCGGCGTATCGGCTGCGTGGCGGGTGTCGGAAGAAGGCTTCTGGAAAGAGAACGTGCCTTTTATCGACTACTTCAAGCTGCGTGCTTCCGTATCCCAAACCGGTAACGATGCCCTGCTGGATGCCGACGGCAACTACGACAGGAGTATCCAGTACCTGAACACCTACGGTTTCGGCACGGACTATCTGCTTGGCTCTACCTTCAACAAGACGCTCAAGCCGACCCGCACGCCCAACCCCAATATTACGTGGGAAGTCGGTACGACGTATGACCTCGGCTTTGAGTTCAAGTTCCTGCAAAACCGTCTGAGCTGGGAGTCCGACCTCTTCTATCACAAGCGCACCAATATGCTGATCAGCCGCAATGCCTCCCTGCCGCAAACCTCAGGGATCACCCTGCCGCGCGAGAATCTGGGGGAAATGAGCAATCGCGGCATCGAATCGCTTGTTACGTGGAACGACAAAGCCGGCAAGGTGCAGTATGATATTTCCGCCAATATAACGTATGCCAAAAACAGGATTGACTTCTGGGACGAAACGCCCAATATCCCCGACTATCAACGCTCAACGGGCAAACCCGTAGGGACGGAGCTGTTCTACGTGGCTGACGGGGTGTTTAATACGGAGGAAGAATTGAAGTATCCGCACTGGAAGAACGCCCGCTTGGGGGACATCAAGTTTGTGGATATAAACGGCGACGGGGAAATCACTGCCGACGACCGTGTACGCCTGAGCAAGGTAAAGGAGCCGACCTTTGTGTTCGGTATCAATCTGGGTGCCCGTTGGAATAACTTCGACCTCATGGCACTGTTGCAGGGAGCTACCGGCGGACATACCTACATCTGGCGTGAACGTGCCGGCGAGGCCGGCAACTTCTACAAGTACACCTACGACCACCGCTGGACGGAGGAGAACCCAATGATTGAACATCCGCGCACCTACAACCGCGAGGATGAATATTGGGCTTCGGAAGGCGACCGGAAGAATACCTACTATTTGTGGAACACCGATTTTATCCGCTTGAAGAACCTCGAAATCGGCTATACGTTCAACTTCCCGGCTGTCCGGAGTGCGGGCATACAGAACCTGCGTGTCTTTGCGAACGGTACGAACCTCCTTACCATCGACAAGGTGAGAGTGCAAGACCCCGAACAGAACAATACGGGCAGGGACTACCCGCAACGGCGTGTCGTCAATTTTGGAGCTTCGATAACATTCTAACATTAACAGATTATGAAAAACATAAAGCATATAGCAATCGCAGCGGCTTTCGGTTGGACACTGACCCTGAGTTCCTGCTCGGAGTTTATGGATCTGGAGCCTTCCACCGAATATACGGAAGAGATGGTATTTGAAGATGCCCAACTGACGCAGGCTTTCGTAAACGAACTGTACAACAACATCCAGAACGGTGCCAAGGAGCATACGCTCGACGGCTTGACGGATGATGCCTACTTCACGCACAACTACGGGCAGAAAGCCATCAACGAAACAGCCGTTTCGGAGAGCGGCTTGGAATGGTACGACAACGACAACAATCCCTTCAAGTGGGCAAACCGTTACAAGGGCATACGCTACGCCAACGTTATCATCAACAACATTGACAACGTACCGCCCAAGGCTGGCTTTGACCTTGACCGCATGAAAGGCGAAGCCTACTACCTGCGTGCCCACATGTATCACGAGCTGGTTCGCGGCTACGGCGGTGTGCCTATTGTAACAAAGAACTTCACGCTCAACGATATGGAAGCGATGAAACAGCCCCGTAGCAGCATCGGCGACTGTCTGGACTTCATCCTGAGCGACCTTGAAAAGGCGGAGCAGTTCCTCCCCGTAACCGTATCCGACAGTGAATTGGGACGTGTGACCAAATTTGTGGCGACCGGACTGAAAGCCCGTATCCTGCTGCATATAGCAAGCCCGCTCTACGCCGACCGTACCATTAACACCCTGCCCGAAAACCAGTTTACGGGCGACCGTCAGGCAATCTACCGTGCCGCCAAGGAAGCTGCCGTCAAGGTAATCAATGAAAGCCCGTTCAAGCTGATAGACTGTTCCACAGGCAGCAATACGCAACGCGCCGAACTGTTCAAAGCCATCATCACCGACCGGAAGAACAGCGAGCAAATGTTTGTCCGCAACTTCGGAACGGAAGCCGGCGACAAGAACGACATGGGTAAATGGCATGGCCCGAACGGCTATCACAACTGGGCTGGCACTACGCCGACACAAGACCTCGTGATGGCTTTTGAGTTTGAGGACGGCTCCCTGCCGCAGGGCATGACCCGTCCGGGCGACAATCAGGTAGGCAATCCGTATATCGGTCGCGAACCCCGTTTCTACGGCACGGTAGCTACCGACGGCAACGAGTGGGGACGTCCCCGCCCTGCCGACGGGCAATCCCTCGACCCTACGCCGACAGGACGGCTACAAGCCGGCTACTATGAAGTGACCGACGGCGATGCGGATATTAGCCTTGAACTGCCCGACAAATCCAAAGTATCCTTCAAAGGCGTGAACGGCATTGACACCCGCAAAGGGCCTATCGAAGACTGGAACGGCTCATGGACGGGCTATTACGAGCGGAAGCTGATAGACTGCGCCGTAGATGCCCAATACTACTCGCAAGCCGTCCCCTGGACGTATATGCGCTTGGCTGAAATGTATGCCATCGCCGCCGAAGCAAGCGTGGAACTGGGCGAATTGGAAGATGCTGCCAAATACTTGGATATGCTCCGTGCCCGTGTCGGCAACGTAGATACGCGGAAAGCCTTAGCTGCACAAGGCAGGCAGTTCAATCAGACAGACTTGCGCGAATTTGTCCGCCATGAACGCCGTGTGGAGTTTGCCTACGAAAGTGTCCGCTACTTTGATGTCCGCCGCTGGATGATAGCCGATGTGACCAACAGCAAGCCTTTGACGGGCATCCTGGTTTTCGGTCGCCTGAAAGCGGGACAGACCCAGAACAGGCCCTACGTCCACAACGAAGACAAGTACACCTATTATTACTACGTCACTTCGCTGGGCAATGAAAGTCGCAAATGGGACAACAAGATGTATTTCGCGCCCATCTCCCGCGATGAAATGCGGCGCAATACAAAGCTGGTGCAAAACCCCGGTATGCAATAATTTTTGCCACAGGGGTATATCAAAACATCAATTATTCATTTTGCAAATGCGGGCAGCTACTTCTTCCATCAGCCATTTGGGTGTGGAAGTAGCCCCGCAAACGCCTGCGTTGCGGACTTCGGGCGGTAGTGGTTCGGTTATCTCTTTGGCTTCGGAAATGAAGACGGAGCGCGGATTGGCTTTGAGACATTCTTCAAACAGCATTCTGCCGTTGGAGCTTTTCTCGCCGGCTACGAAGTATATGCAGTCGTGGCGGGAGGCGAAGGCTTTGATGTTGGGCAGGCGGTTGGCTACTTGGCGGCAGATGGTGTCGAAGTAATCAAACTGTATGGCGGCATTCGTTTCCCTTATTCGGCGGTATATTTCCTCTACAATCCGGCGGAAGCCGTCCAGTGATTTGGTGGTTTGGGAAAAGAGGGTGATGTCGCGGGCAAAATCCAGCTTGTCGAGGTCGTCAGGCTTTTCTATGACAATAGCCGTTCCTTCGGTCTGCCCTACCAAGCCGTTCACTTCGGCATGTCCCCGTTTGCCGTAGATGACGAGTTGAGTGCGGTTATGGCGCGTTTCTTCATAACACTTATGTATTTTGCGTTGAAGGCGGAGGACAACGGGGCAGGTGGCATCAATGACGGAGATATTGTTTTCGCGGGCAACGGCGTAGGTGGAGGGCGGCTCGCCGTGAGCGCGAAGCAATACCTTTTCGCCGTGCAAAAGGGAGAAGCCCTCATGATTGACCGTCTGCAAGCCGAGCCGTTGGAGGCGTTCCACTTCAAGGCTGTTGTGGACAATATCGCCGAGGCAGTACAGCGTACCCGTCTGCCTCAATTCCTTTTCGGCACTTTCGATGGCGGTGACCACGCCGAAGCAGAAGCCGGAATCCTTATCTATCTCTACCTCCATCCTTTTCTCTGATTTCTGCCGCATATAGTTTAACACAGCGTTCAACTATCCCCCTCTCCGTTTCTTCCCGTTCAAATTCGGAAAGGGTATTGCTGTTACCCGTATGGACATGTTCGTTGCGGTATTCCATCCGGCTTTGAATAAGGGTGCGGGCGGAAGTGTGAAACTCTTTGGCACCCGTTTCGGCTTCCATGCGGACAATATTATGCTCGCGAACACCACAGCCGGGCATGATGACAATACGTCCCGCAGCACGTTTCACCAATTCGGCTATCAGGGGGATACCCTCTTCGGCGGTTGCCTGCTGACCGGAAGTGAGGATACGGTCGCACCCCGCCTCGATAATCTCTTCCAATGCGGCAAAAGGATCGCGGCAGACATCAAAGGCACGATGGAACGTGACGGACAGCGGCTTGGCGGCATCCACGAGCCTGCGAAGCAATGCCGTATCAATATCCCCTTCTTTCGTCAGGCAGCCGAACACGACCCCCTGCACTTTCAGCCGCTTGCACAACTCAATATCATACAGCATCGCCTGTATCTCCGCCGGCGTATAAAGGAAATCTCCGCCGCGCGGACGGATAATTACATGAATGGCAATGGACGAGGTCAGTGCCTGCGCCGCCCTTATCTCCCCGTAAGAGGGGGTCGTCCCGCCTTCGGGAATGGCGGCGCAGAGTTCGACACGTGCCGCTCCCCCTGCTTCCGCTTCCACGCAACTGTGTGCCGAGTTGGCACATATCTCAATAATCCGTCCCATTATCCTTTCAGGATACACCAGACGGTAATGTTACGCAGATGCCCTGAAAGGGCAAAAGATTTCAGCCCCACATGCAGCGCAGCGGAATGTGGGGTAGCGGAATGTGGGGTCATAAGGACGGCACTGGCAAGGACGTTCTGAAAGAACGACCGAATAATATATATTGCATTGTAA
>LBCX01000223.1 GCA_001657575.1 Bacteroidales bacterium Barb4 | reverse complement strand
AAGAAGTAAGGCTTCGTCTCTAAGGAATAGAGCTTCGTCTCTAACGAATAAGGCTTCGTCTCTAACGACAAGCACTTCGTCTCTAAAGAATAAAAACAGGCTGAACAATTTATCCCCTGCCCGATAAACTCATTGGCAATCTCCTTTTCCATTCGCCTCAACTTCACGGCTCAAAGCCGCTTGAAAAAGATTTTCTTGTGCAATTACTCAAATTAGAATGTGTTCACCCTGAATAATACCTGAAAGAGATTAACAATATCACAAGATTCTTTTATTTTTGCGCCTCGAAATGCAAAGGGAAATATTCATGCGGCGGGTAACCGCTCTGGCTACGATTCTGCTGTCGGCGGCTGCTCTGCCTGTCGGAGCGCAGGGTTGGCGGGATAATATGGCACTGCTTGTCTATTCGCCCCGCTATTTCGGCCCGAATGCCTTCCCGATGCCGGATTTGCACGGCGGCAGGGTCGGGAGTCGGATAGAGGCGGAAGTGCGGGGCGAATATCATTATTATACGGGAGACCGGACAAGCAACCTGTCCGGGCGTTTCTTCTACCCCTTCGTCAAGGGGCGGGCAGGCGCGGAAATCAGCTTTATCTACAAGGAAAACTATACGCTGACGCCGGAAACCCGCGATGAACGCCATGCCGCAGATACGCAAAGCCCTGTTGCCTACGAAGGCGACATCGTCATCTCCTCTTTCTTCCAGCTTCTTGAAGGACACCGCGCATTGCCGGACGCCGTTGTCCGTTTCAGCCTCAAAACCGCCAGCGGCGACCGCCTCTGCGATGCCCGCTTTACCGATGCCGCCGCCTACTGGATTGACCTTGCCTTTGGAAAAGACCTTGTAAAGTCTGCCGGCAACAGCTTCCTGCGCATACAGGCAATGCTCGGCTTCTATTGCTGGATGACAAACGACGTGGCACACCGGCAGAACGATGCCGCTCTGTTCGGCGGCGGACTGACCGGCGGATACCGCCGCTTCACCCTCTCCTCCGACCTCTCCGGCATATACGGCTACGAGAACAACGGCGACCGTCCTCTCATCTTCCGCAACAAACTTGCCTTTGAGACAGGGAACAACATCCTTTCCGCCTGCTATCATCACGGAATGAAAGACAGGCTCTACGACACCTATTCCCTTTCCTATACGCGATGCTTTCATTAATACTCTGCAATATTATTAAACTTAAATACAATTCAATCAATGCTGTTAATCTCATTAAAGTACAGGAAGAGCATTCTGAAAGCTGCTGTTATCAGCAGTCTGCTTTGTTCCGGTATCTACTCTGCCCGTGCGGCAGAAGTGGACAAATCGGCGGCCGTTGCCGCCATCGGAGTTGAATCCGATGTAACCCCTTCGGGAAGTGTTGCCTATTCGATTGCCTTTGAGTCGTATCAGGCAACCTATGGACCTCAACCCTCTCTCGGTCTGACCTATTCTTCCGTTTTGGGAGATGCCGTTGCCGGCAGGGGGTGGTCTCTTGTCGGTATTTCAGCGATTGTCCGCACGCATAGAAATCTCTACTATGACAACATTTCCCGAGCGCCACAAGATGATGTGAGAGACCCTTTCATGCTTGACGGTATCCGTCTGATCCGTAAGACCGACAACATCACTGACGCAACATCGGTAATCAATTACGTTCAGGAACAGGGATTGAACAGGATCAAGGCGTATGTGTCCGGCAATGCTATCCGTTATTTTGAGGTGTTTTACCCCAACGGGGCAGTAGCCACTTTTGGTTTTTCGAAAAACACCCTCAACAACAACGTCTATCCGCTGACAAAAATAAAAGACCGGTTCGGCGACTGCATGGATTTGGAATATATTTATTCAGACAACAGGTATCTTTTATCCGAAGTCAAGTATTTTTATGTGAACGGAACTGCACGTTGCAAGGTGTATTGCGATTATAAGCTTCGTACCGAGTTGTTGTCTTTTTATGAAAGAGGGAAGGGAGTGACGGAAGACCTACTCTTATCTTCCGTGACCACTTATTTTGACGATACACCTCTGCGTACCTACAGGTTAGGCTATGAAATGATTTATAATACGTCCGTTCTTACCTCTGTTTCATTGAATGTGAGAGGCGCAGAGGTCAATCCCGTCCGTTTCTCTTACGGTACCGGCAAAAAACCATTAGACTTCCACTCAGAAACCGTCCAATTACCTAACTGGGATAAAAAAGTTGAACCCGGCAGGCTTTACGTTCATCAGGGCAAATTTGAATCGGGAAACGACAACACCGGTTTTATTTTTTATGAAGCCGATGGTGCCTACGTTATTGACGGAGACCACTATACCAATCATTATAATGAAAATGCGCTTGTCCGTGTGTATGCCAATCTCACCTCGCAAGCCGCTTCCACCTATGGGAGCTTTAGCATGGGAGAAGGCTTTGTCGACTGTTTTCCCGCCAACTTTGACAATGGAAGTGTACAGGGGATTATAAAGGTAAACACTAAAATAGTAGACAATGAAGAAAAAATAACATTCACCGCCTATTCTCTTTCTCTGCAAAATGAAGAATTCTATGAGAATAGTAAATATACACGTACCTATATGCTTCCCCTTGCCAAAAGCGGTGGTGTCATACCCAAGACTTTTCAACCGGTGGATTTTGACGGCGACGGTATAGATGAAATATTTATTACGACGCAGAATGCCCCCTTGGGAGACAAGAATTTAACGTCCATGATTTATATCCTTGGTTTACATGACATAGGTACGCTGTATGCAGGAATACCTAAAGACTACAAATACAACATTGAACTTCCGTCTTTCAAAGATACGGAGAAGGAATCTAAAGAACACTACGAGAACTCCGATCGACTGTTTATGTCGGATTTCGACGGAGATGGTCAGATCGACCTGTCTGTCATAAACAACGATGGTCTGTATACGTTCAGCGTCCTTAAAAGCGACGACGTGTTCACCATAGAGCCTATATTAACGCGTTACAGCGATCTGACACGCAAAGATTTGATAGGGCATGACATTTTTTTGGGCAATTTGAATGCCGACCGTTGCACCGATATCGTATTAGCGCCGGAGAAAGGTACCAAAGCAGCATCAAGGTGGTGGACAGTGCTGTGTTCCAACGGTAAAAAAGGATTTGAGTTTAGTCAGTTTGAATCCGTACCTAATTCGTCGGGATACTCGTTCTTCCTGCATGACGTAAACTCCGACGGGTTAAGCGACCTTGTTTGTATAAGAGAGGGGGGTAATGGCGAAAAAGCCTTTGAGGTAAGACTGACAAAAGACGGCGTTTTTTCCGACAAAGTCCCAGAGGAACAGCTGCCAGCATACTCCAAGCTGTTTACTTCCGATATAACAACACATTCCCGGATACCTGATCAGCTCCTTGCCCTTGACCCTACAGGAAGAGTGACAAAGTATTACTTTCTACAGAATGGTGTTGAAGACCTTCTGCTGACAACCTTTACAAACTCCTACGGTGTGGAAGAACACAGTGAATATGCACTTGTTGATACGAAAGTCTCTTCTTTTTATACACCCGGCATAGGTGCTATCGCGACGGATTATGAAAACCTGAATGCCGGCATCCGTGTGGTAACCCATAAAACAGTAACGTATAAAAATAAAACCTATTCCAGTTTAGCTTACCGCTACGAGCACGGCATTTATCATAAAAGAGGTTTGGGCTTTTTAGGTTTTGCCAAGTTTATGGAAGCCGACTCGATCAAGAATGTCTCCAAAACCACCTATTATAACCATATCGATGGAAAAGGCGTTATCGACAGTATGGAAACTTTTGCGTACGATGAGAAGGTCTATCAGGTGAAAAATACCTGGAAAATAGCTATGGAAAAGGACAGGACGTTAAAAATTCACCAGCTGAAATCCCAAACCGTTGATATCTTAAAGGAGGATACGGTTACCGTCACTTTCGGCGAATATGACGCCTACGACAACTTGTTGTCTCAAACCACAGACTATGGCAACGGCTTGTCGGAAAGCGTCAGCACGACGTATGAAAATGTTTCGAATGACTCCCTCTATCTTGCCGGCATTCCCCTTATGCAAGAGTCCATCTCAAGAAACCTGCAGTCCTCCTTTCCCGTTTCAAAGGACAGTACGGTTTACAAATATGACAAGCGGTATCTTCCCACCACGATTGAAAGGTTCAAGGAAGGCGACAACCGTGTGTCGGAAGAAGTTAAAGAATATGACAAAGCAGGCAGGTGCATCGTGGAAAAAAACAGAAGTTACGAACAGGCAATTCCGTTTGAAACGTCTTATGAATATAATGACTTGGGTTTTCAGGTCGCTGTTACCGATCCGCTCGGTCACAAATCGACAGCCAAATATGATAACCGGTCGGGGGCGATAATAAAAGCTACCGACCATCGGGGTAACTCCGTCCTGACAGATTATGACGAGTTCGACCGTGTCCTTTGGGTTAAAAATCCGGATGGCTCAATCTCAACCGCCTCCTATTTCTGGTGTAAGGACGAAAGCAAGGGGCTGTATGCTCAGGCAACCGAAAAATCAAACGGAGAAAAAGCCGTTGAGTATTACGATGCGCTGAACAGGGCCATACGAACGGAAGCGGTGCGGTTTGACGGCAAGACAGTCTGCACCGTCACGAAGTATGACGAGAAGGGACGCCCCTCGACTTCCTACCCCTTTATAGAATAGTAAGGAGATGCTCGTCATTCACCCCGAAATAAACCCCTAACAGGATTCTAAACCCTGTTAGGGGTTTATGGGTTTACGAATACCGCCGTCAGGGGTATCCTGAAAGGATACAAGATTTCAGCCCCACATGAAGCACAGCGGAATGTGGGGTCAGCGGAATGTGGGGTTACAGGAACGATGCCGTCAGGGGCATCCTGAAAGGATGACAGAATATGTATTGCATTGTGAACCGTCATTTACGTTTTGTATCGCCCTTTCAGGGCTTTATTGGATTGTATCCGTCCATAAACCCCACATTCCGCT
>LBCX01000222.1 GCA_001657575.1 Bacteroidales bacterium Barb4 | reverse complement strand
GAAGCCCGTGCCGAGGCCTGCACCCTCGCAACAGCCCGTCGCCGAGTACGTCACGAAGCGGGGAGGTCTGGTAAATTTCCGGCTCTACAATTCGCCGTCGAGCAAACGCTTCCGCAAGCCCGCCGGAGCCATCGGCTGCGAATTTTTCATGGGCGTTGGCGAACACCTTGTGCCTGACGAGTGCACCAAGCATTCGCTGGTCACCAAAAGCTCCTTCACCATCGAATTTGACAGAAACGTATGGGGAAAGACGCACACCGCCTATTTCCGGTGGTACAGTGCCAAAGGCGAAGCCGGTCCGTGGAGTCCGCCCTGTTTTTTTGTGCCGATGTAGTCCATGAGAATAGGATTTGATGCCAAAAGGGCTGTTCAAAACAATACCGGCTTGGGCAACTACAGCCGGTATTTGATTGAAATACTGTCGGAATATTACCCCGCCAATGATTATTTCCTGTTTGCCCCGAAGAAAAAGGAAAACAGCCGCCTGCAAACCATACTTTCCTCCCCAAATACGTCTTTCGTCTTTCCGTCAGGGGGCGGCAAACTGTTGCCTTCCCTCTGGCGGTTTTCGGGCGTGAAGAAAGACATGGAAAGGAACCGGATAGACCTATATCACGGACTGAGCAACGAACTGCCTGCCGGCATTGTCCGCACGGGAGTCAAAACCGTTGTTACGATACACGACCTTATATTCCTCCGCTGTCCCGAATATTACCGGGCGGCAGACAGGGCAATTTACCGTTGGAAGTTTCAATATGCCTGCCAAAAAGCCGACCGCATCATTGCCGTCAGCGAATGTACCAAGCGCGACATTATCTCCTTTTTCCATATTCCGCCGGAAAAGATAGACGTTGTCTATCAGGGCTGCCACGCTGCTTTTGGCAGGGAACTGCCCGAAGCAAAGCGGGAAGCCGTAAGGGAAAATCACCGACTTCCGCCCCGCTATATCCTGTATGTGGGCAGTATTGAAGCGCGGAAAAACCTCCTGCTGGCGGTAAAAGCCCTGCAACGGCTTCCCGCCGACATTCATCTGGCAGCAGTCGGCAGACCGACGCCCTATCAGGCAGAGGTAGAAGCCTTTGCCCGAAAAGCCGGCTTGCAATCGCGCCTGCATCTGAAAAACAATGTTCCGTTTGACGATTTGCCCGCCCTTTATCGCTTGGCGGAGGCTTTTGTGTATCCGTCCTTTTTCGAGGGCTTCGGCATTCCCGTTGTCGAGGCACTGACAAGCGGTGTTCCCGTCGTAGCCGCCACAGGCTCCTGTCTGGAAGAGGCGGGAGGCACCGGTTCCGCTTATATCTGTCCGCATGACGAAGCCGCACTGGCGGATAAACTGTATGAAATAGTGAATAATAAGGAACTGGCTGCCGGCATGGTCGCAAAAGGGAAAGACTATGTAAAGCGTTTCAGCAGGGAAAAAACGGCGGCAGACATTATGAAGGTGTATCAGGCTTTATATCTACATTTGCCCCCGTAAACATTAAATACCGTACAATCATGGAAGCGAACAAAGCAAAGAAAGAGAAAGAGCACAAGTCCTACATTTATGATGAGAATGGCAGAAGAGAGTTTATCTATCCGGAACCGAAAAGGCTGTCGCCTTTCGGTGCTTGGATGAAAGAGCACCCCGACGGGAGTATCATGGATTATTGGACTGCCACGAGAAACAAATAGAGTATGGCACGTTATCTTTTAGACACAAACATTGTGTTAGCTTATCTGTTTAAACGAACTGCATTAGACAAGAATACAGCGGAGTTTCTGTATGATTATGATAATCAATTATACGTCAGTACCGTTTCCATACAGGAATTGATTCATCTGCATAAAAGGGGGAAAATAGAAACCAACTGGAAAAAGACGGAAGATATTTTGCCTGCCATTGATATGGCTTTTGATATACTTCCCGTGAAGAAAGAGCATCTTATGACCTATTCAAAATTATCCGCCGCGAAATCGCATAACGATCCCAATGATCATCTGATTATTTCCCAAGCCATTACGGAACGGATTACGCTGGTCAGTATGGATCGTGAATTCAGGCATTACACGAAGCAGAAATTGAGCTTTATCTTCAGCAGTTGAAATAAGCCCCTAACAGGGTTTCAAACCCTGTCAGGGGTTAATACAAACCATTAAAAGAAGATAGGAGTTGGGGTTAATAAATCATTTAATAAGAAACGAATATGAAAAGGATTATTAGAAACGGATTGTTGTTGTGCGCTTTCTATACGGTGCTGTCATCGGTATCTTCCTGTCAGGAAAAGAAAGAGGCGGCGGTCGCCGGAGATACGCCGGAGGTTGTTGCAGAGAGTGCAACAGTTGCTACGGGCGAAGAATTGCTCATTGTGGCGCATGTTACCGTAAAGCCGGAGTTTGAGGCGGAGGTGATTGAAGCCTTCCAAGCCGTAGTGTCTGAAACACGCAAAGAATCCGGAAACATATCCTACAACCTGTATCAGGACATTAACGACCCGTTGAAGTTTACTTTCGTTGAAGAATGGAAATCGCAGGAAGCCATTCAATCGCACAGCGCAAGCGAACACTTTCAAACATTTGCCAAAGCCATAGACGGCAAAGCCGACTTGGACGTTTCCACCCTCAAGCAGAAGTTTTGAGTATGGGAAAGCATCTTTTTTTAGGAGATGAGGCGGTTGCACAGGCGGCGATAGATGCCGGTTTGTCGGGTGTGTACGCCTATCCGGGCACCCCTTCCACCGAGATTACGGAATATATTCAAACCTCCCCTCTTGCCGGAGAACGGGGTATCCACAGCCGTTGGAGCACAAACGAGAAGACGGCTATGGAAGAGGCTTTGGGTATGAGCTATGCCGGCAAACGGGTGCTCTGCTGCATGAAGCACGTGGGGCTGAACGTGGCTGCCGACTGCTTTATGAATATCGCCATGAGCGGCATCAACGGGGGCATGATTATCGTGACTGCCGACGACCCTTCGATGCACTCTTCCCAAAACGAGCAGGACAACCGCGTCTATGGCAACTTTGCCATGCTGCCCATGCTGGAGCCGTCCAACCAGCAGGAAGCCTACGACATGGTGTACAACGGCTTTGAACTCTCCGAGAAACTGGGCTATCCGATCCTTTTGCGCATTACGACCCGCATGGCACATTCCCGTTCCGGTGTCGTCACCCGTCCGCTGAAAGCGGAGAACGCGATGCACACGCCGGAAGACGGGCGCAGCCGTTTTATCCTTCTCCCTGCTTTGGCGCGCAAGCGTTTCCGTGTCTTGCTGGATGCGCAGCAGACGTTTGTCAAGCTGTCGGAAGATTCACCGTATAATACGTATTTCGATGCGCCGGACAAGCGTTTGGGGATTGTGACGGCGGGCATTGCGTTCAATTATCTGTCGGAGAACTACCCCGGCGGCTTTGAGCATCCGGTGTTGAAGATTACGCAGTATCCGCTACCCGTCCGTCTGGCAGTAAAGCTGATTGGCGAATGTGACGAGTTGCTTGTGCTTGAAGAGGGCTTCCCGATTGTAGAGAAACAGTTGAATTTCTACGGCAAGCGGATTACCATACACGGACGTTTGGACGGCACGCTGAAGCGCGACGGGGAACTGACACCGGACGAAGTGGGTCGGGCTTTGGGCAGACAGATAACAAGCTATTATGCCGTGCCGGAAGTGGTGGAACAGCGTCCGCCGGCTCTGTGTCAGGGTTGCGGACACCGTGATATGTACGAGGCGTTGAACGAGGTGGTCGCCGAGTATAAGGGTGCCGCCAAGGTGTTCAGCGACATCGGCTGCTATACGCTGGGTGCCTTGCCTCCTTTCCGCGCCATCGATTCCTGCATTGACATGGGGGCTTCCATCACAATGGCAAAAGGTGCTTCCGATGCGGGCATATTCCCCGCCCTTGCCGTGATAGGCGATTCCACGTTCACCCATTCGGGCATGACCGGATTGCTGGATTGCGTGAACGAAAACAGCAACGTGACCATCATCATCTCCGACAACGAGACGACAGCCATGACAGGAGGGCAGGATTCCGCCGGCACGGGACGGCTTGCCGCCATCTGCGCCGGCATAGGTGTCGCTCCCGCCCATATCCGTGCCATGATTCCCTTGAAGAAGAACTTTGAAGAGATGAAAACGATTATCCGCGAAGAAATCGAATACAAGGGTGTATCCGTGTTGATACCCTGCCGCGAGTGCATCCAGACGTTAAGCAGAAAGAAAAAGGAAAGCAAGAAATGAAGACAGACATTATACTCTCAGGTGTGGGCGGGCAGGGCATCCTCTCCATTGCCGCCGTTATCGGTGAAGCCGCTTTGAAAGAAGGTTTGTATATGAAGCAGGCGGAAGTGCACGGCATGAGTCAGCGCGGCGGCGATGTGCAATCCAACCTCCGCCTGTCCGACAAACCGGTTGCTTCCGACCTTATTGCGCTGGGGCAAGCCGATTTGATTATCTCGCTGGAGCCGATGGAAAGCCTCCGCTACCTGCCGTTCCTGAAAAAAGAGGGGTGGATAGTGACCAACTCCCGCCCCTTTGTCAATATCCCCGACTATCCCGACATGGAAAAGATTGAGGCGGAATTAAACAAGCTCCCCCATACGATTGTGCTTGACGTGGAAGCCGTTGCCAAAGAAGCCGGCTCGCTTCGCGCCGCCAATATCGTATTGCTCGGAGCTGCCGCTCCGTTCATCAACATCGAACTCTCCAAGATAGAAGAAGGCATCCGCCGCATCTTCGGCAGGAAAGGCGAAGAGGTGGTTGAAACAAATCTCAAAGCCCTTAAAGCCGGATATGATTTGGCACGAAGCAAGAGCATCGGCGGTTAATTAATCCCTGAAAAAGAAAAACACCAAACAGGACGATTGAAAGTATAACCATAAATTGAGTGGGGAAATCCATATTCATGGTGCTCTATTTTATAAAGTGGTTTGCTAAATAAAGGCAAAAAGCCGTACCGATAACGCCGAACAATATAAAGGTTAGGTAATTATATATCAGTTTACAGTAT
>LBCX01000221.1 GCA_001657575.1 Bacteroidales bacterium Barb4 | reverse complement strand
GGACAAAAGTATCAAAGCCCTCCTGCACATGGCAGCCCTGGTCGTTGCCACCAGATGCAGGGGGGAACTGCACGAGTATTATGAAAGGAAAGTGGCCGAAGGAAAGAATAGGATGTCTGTCCTGAACGCTGTCAGGGCGAAGCTTGTGCATCGCATGTTTGCCGTAATCAGAAACAATCAGGATTATCAAAAAAATTATGTCAATGCACTTGCGTGAATCATAAGAATAGGGGTTCGGGGGCATTTGCGCAACATCAGCCAAACATGAAAGCGTTTGTATATTACCTAAATCCTGCTACTTTTGCCGCCGCTAAAATGGCACAAATGACAAATCTAAGTGTAAATATAAACAAGGTGGCTACCCTCCGTAACGCGCGGGGAGGCAACCAACCGGATGTGGTGCGGACAGCTTTGGATTGCGAGGCTTTCGGGGCACAGGGTATCACCGTCCATCCCCGTCCCGACGAGCGGCATATCCGCTACAGCGACGTGTATGCCTTGAAGCCTATTCTCAGAACGGAGCTTAACATAGAAGGGTATCCGGACGATCGTTTCATTGAGATGGTGCTGAGGGTGAAGCCCGTGCAGGTGACTTTGGTGCCCGATGCTCCCGATGCCGTCACTTCCAACGCCGGTTGGGACGTGAAAGCGCACTTTAGCAGGTTGAGCGAGCAGGTGGATTTGTTCACCGGACACGGTATCCGCACTTCTCTTTTTGTCGGCACGGACTTGGCAACTATCGAATTGGCAGCCAAAACGGGCACCGACCGCGTTGAATTGTACACCGAACCTTACGCCGCCCTCTATCCGACCGACCGCGACAAAGCCGTCGCCCCTTTCGCAGAAGCCGCCGCTCTGGTGCGGAAGTTGGGAATGGGATTGAACGCCGGACATGACTTGAACCTTGACAATCTTGCCTTCTTCAAACAGCATATCCCCTGGCTGGAAGAGGTTTCCATCGGTCACGCCCTGATATGCGATGCCTTGTACATGGGGTTGAAGGAAGCCGTTGCGAAGTATAAACAACAATTGAAATGATGAGTATCCTGCTTTCGCTCCAAGCTGCCGGGCAGATGCCGGAGTTTACGGATGTCATCGTCCCTGCCGGCACCGAGCTTGATTTGATCGACCTTGCCGTCAAGGGGGGATGGATTATGATTGTACTGTTGCTGATGTCCCTGCCTGCCATGTATATATTTATCCAGCGGATGATTATTATCCGCCGTGCCGGCAAGGAAGACGAGAACTTTATGAACCGTATCAAGGATTATATCCACGAAGGGAAGCTGGAATCGGCGTTGAACCTTTGCCGGAGCATAAACACCCCCTCCTCCCGCATGATAGAGAAAGGTATTTCCCGTTTGGGGCGACCGATGAATGATGTGCTGGCGGCTATCGAGAATGTGGGAAATCTGGAGGTAGCCAAGATGGAGAAGGGCTTTCCGGTGATTGCCACGATAGCGGCGGGTGCGCCGATGGTGGGTTTTTTGGGGACGGTGACGGGGATGATTCGCGCTTTCTTTGATATGGCGACTGCCGGGACGGAGGTGGATATAACGTTGCTGTCGGGAGGTATCTACGAGGCGTTGGTGACGACGGTCGGCGGTCTTGTGGTCGGTATCCTTGCCCTGTTTGCCTACAATTATCTGGTCGCCCAAGTGGACAACGTGGTCAATCAGATGGAAGCCCGCACGATGGAGTTTATGGATTTGCTGAACGAACCGGCGAGCTGAGGCTATGGCGTTAAAAAGGAGAACCAAGGCGATGGATGCCTTCAGCATGGCATCAATGACCGATATTATCTTCCTGCTGCTCATCTTCTTTATGATCAGTTCCACGATGGTGGTGCCCAATTCCATCAAAGTAACCCTTCCCCAATCCGAACAGAAGACGGCGGTCAAGCCGCTGGTGCGTATCACCATTGACGACCGCCTGAACTACTTCGCCGCCTTCGGCAGTCAGCGGGAAAAGCCTGTTTCATTCGACGAGATTACCCCTTTCATCAAAGAGGCTTATGCGAAAGAGCCGGAAACATTCGTAGCCCTCTACGCCGACGAGAGCGTTCCCTACAAGGAAATCGTCCGGATACTGAACATCGCCGGCGAGAACAATTTCAGGATGGTGCTGGCTACAAGGGCAAGATAGCGGAATGTTGAAAGACAGGATATACAGTCTGGCGGGGACAATCGTTTTCCATGCGATTATATTACTTGTCCTTTGGTTTACGGTGTTGAAAAGCAAAGTGCCGGAGGAACAGGGCGGCGTATGGGTGAACTTCGGCAACGCAGATGCTGCCACCGGCACTTTCGAGCCGAACTATACGGAGGAGGAAACCGTCCCCGTCCCGCCGACTCCCGAACCTGCCCCCGTTCTGCCGCAGGAGAAAGTTATTACCCAAAATATAGAAGAAAGCGTTGCCCTTGCCAAAGCCAAAAAGAAAGAGGAGCAGCGCAAGAAGCGTGAAGCGGAAGAGGCGGAACGGAAACGCCGCGAAGAAGCCGAACGCCGGCGCATTGCCGAGGCGCAACGCCGCAAAAAGGAAAAGGATATAAACAACCGCGTAGCCGGTGCTTTCGGTATCGGCAACGCCAAAGGCACAAGTCAGGGAGATGCCGACAAGGGCGCGGGCAATCAGGGCAACCCCTTCGGCAACGCCGGCAGAGGAACGGGCGAAGGCAGCGGCGGCGAAGGCACTTTCAGCCTGAACGGGCGTTCCATTGGTCCCGACGGCTTGCCCCGTCCTGCCTACACGATACAGGAAGAAGGGAAGATTGTAATTGACATCACCGTTGACCCGAAAGGAAACGTCATCTTCGCCGAAATCGGGCGGGGGACGGACATCGGCAACGACTCCATGCGCCGCAGTGCCAGGGAAGCCGCCCGCCGTGCCAAATTCAACGGCATCACGGGAAGCAATAATCAGCGCGGGACGATTACATACGTGTATCGGTTCAAGTAACAAGGTGTCCCAGCTGTGGGGCAGTCCTAACAGTGTTTGAAGCCCCGTCAAGAGTTAGACGGATGCCACCTTCTCAATTTGGGAGACTCTCTTCCGAAACTCGGAAGTTCTTTCCCGAAATTGGGGTACTCTTTTCCGAAGTTCGGAAACTATCTCCCGAAATCAGGAAACTATTTCCCGAAATTCAGGAACTCCTTTCCGAACTTCGGTAACCCTTTCCCGAAGTTCGGAATCTTTCTTCCGAAACTCGGAAACTCTTTCCCGAATTTCGGGAACCCTCTTCCGAAATTGGGAAGCCGCCTTCCAACTACTAACTACCAACTACTAAAATAAATATAATGAAAGCAATTCTATTCTTGGCTGACGGCTTTGAGGAAACGGAAGCTGTCGGGACGATTGACGTGCTGCGGCGCGGAGGCATTGAGACAACGGTCGTTTCTATTGTTGCGGGAAAAAAGACGGTCACGGGTGCGCATGGCATTCCGGTGACGGCAGACGCACTGTTCGAGGACGTGGACTTTTCGGACGCCGATGCCCTTGTTCTTCCGGGCGGTATGCCGGGAAGCAGTAACCTGAATGCTTTTGAACCTTTGAAAAAGCTGTTGCTCAAACAGCATGAGCTGGGGAAAACAGTCGCCGCCATTTGCGCCGCCCCGTTGGTGTTGGGCGGGTTGGATATATTGAAAGGGCGGCGGGCAACCTGCTACCCCGGCTTTGAATCCAGCTTGAAAGGTGCGGTTATAAACGCAGATAAACCTTCACCGGTAGAGATTGACGGGCACGTCATCACCGGACGGGGACCGGGACTTGTCTTCGACTTTGCCCTTGCCATTGTGGAATCGCTGCAAGGTAAAGAGGCTGCCCGGTCGGTGGCGGAAGGATTACTGTACATTCCAAGTCGATAAGCAGCGGCAGATGGTCGCTGAACCCCCTCTCGTAGCGGAAACCGTAGAACGTGCGCTTGGGGCGGAGACCGCGCTGCGTCTTGTCTTTGGCAAAAAGGAACGGAGGGGCAAACAGGCGGATGCTTTCGGGGAGCAGGCGGACGGGACGGTGTGGTGTGCCGAGCAGGCTACCGCTGACAATGATTTGATCCAGCTGATGCCATTCGCCTTGATATTTGTGGCTGCCGGGGTAGGGGAAAAGGCTTGCGTCGGCGAAAAGATTGTAAAGTGAAAGGGCGGAGGCTTTGCCGTCGGCGGGCTGAATGCCTTTGTGGAAAGGTTGCGCACCGAGTACGTCCCGCAGGTTTTTGTCGGCAGGGGTATCATTGAAGTCGCCCATAAGAAGCAGGAGGGGTGTTTGCCTTTCGTTGTGTATGGAATCGCAGAGCGTGCGAAGAGTACGGGCGGCATCGGCGCGATAGCCTTTCGTCTCCTGCTCACCGCCTGAACGGGAGGGGAAGTGACAAAGGAACACGTCAAGGGTATCCCCGCTAATCAATTTCCCACAAACATGAAGAATGTCGCGGGTCAGTCTTTCCCGCCGCACCGCGGAGCGGACAGGGCAAGAAGCATGGCTGATATAGGCGAACTTATCACGTTGATAGAGCAGGGCAACCTGAATGCCCCGCGTATCGGAGCCGCTCGTGATGCAATAGCGGTAATGCTGTTCGCGCAAAGGAGTACGGGTAAGCAGATGTGTAAGCACCGTGTCATTTTCCACCTCGCAAAGCCCGACCAGCGCAGGAGTCTGCCATTCGCCGGCGGCGGTGATTACCTTGGACAGTTGTTGCAGTTTGTGGCGATAGCGTTTGCCCGTCCAATGCCGCTCGCCGGAGGGGAGAAACTCGTTGTCATCTGTCTTTGGATCATCTTCCGTATCAAAAAGGTTCTCCACGTTGTACCACATGACACGGAAACTGATTTGTGCTTGCAAGGAGGGGAAAGATAGGAATAGGGGTAGCAGGATGGTCAATAGCAGTTTGTATAGTTTCATTTATGGTTTTAATTATTCTTCTTATTAAGCATGTCGTGCAAATTCCGAAGGAATGGCGGATTTCAGCCCCACATGAAGCGTAGCGGAATGTGGGGTTTAAGGAACGATACCGTCAGGTAAGTTCTGAAAGAATGATACAAATACAA
>LBCX01000220.1 GCA_001657575.1 Bacteroidales bacterium Barb4 | reverse complement strand
GTATGGCGAACTCACAGAGTTCGGTATGGCGAACTCACAGAAGGCGGTTAAGAGTAAAAACTTAACCGCCCTTTTTATTCACATGGGCAGCATCCTTGCGGAAATGATTATATAATATCTGAAATATATTTCTACTTATGTTTTTCTGTAAAAATTAGGAAGTGACTGTTTCGTGACTATTTTTGCGGGGATAAAAATATAAATAAGAAGTATGAATGATTTTAGAAAGTACGCAACGAAGCATTTAGGCATGAGCGGTAACGCGCTGGACAGTTACATGGATATTTCCGGCAGTTATATTTCACCGACTATTATTGAAGAACGACAGCTGAATGTGGCGCAGATGGATGTCTTTTCCCGTTTGATGATGGATCGCATCATTTTTTTGGGGACGCAGATAGACGATTATACGGCAAACGTGATTCAGGCGCAGTTGTTATATCTGGATTCGAGCGAGGCGGGAAAGGAGATTTCCATTTACATCAATTCGCCAGGCGGGTCGGTTTATGCCGGCTACGGTATTTACGATACGATGCAGTTTATCAGCAGCAACGTTGCCACGATTTGTACAGGCATGGCGGCTTCCATGGCTTCTATCCTGCTGGTGGCGGGGGCTAAGGGGAAACGTTCCGCCCTGCAACATGCGCGCGTGATGCTGCATCAGCCGTTGGGCGGCGCACAGGGACAGGCTTCCGACATTGAAATAGCCGCCCGCGAGATACTGAAAGTAAAAAAGGAACTGTACACCATCATCTCCACTCATTCCGGCAAACCCTTTGAAGAGGTAGAACGCAACAGCGACCGCGACTATTGGATGACTGCCCCCGAAGCGAAGGAATATGGCATAATCGACGAGATATTAACAAAAAAAGAAGTCGCAGTTAAATAGAGCAGTTGCCCCAAAGGGGCAAAAGATTTCAGCCCCACATGGAGCGCAGCGGAATGTGGGGTTCAGACAAATACACACCAATAGAGCCCTGAAAGGGCGATACAACGGCAAACGATGATTTACAAACATACATTATTCGGTCGTCCTTTCAGGACTCCCTTGTCGTTATCGCCCTTTAACCCCACATTCCGCTTCGCTGCATGTGGGGCTGAAATCTCTTGCTCCTTCGGGGCATTTGCGTAATTAACTACTCTAACTACTAACTACAAACTCCTAACTACTCAAAAGACATGAAAATAGGCGATGTGTGCTCGTTCTGCGGGAGAAAACACAAAGACGTGGGAATGATGATTAACGGCGGGACTGCCGCTATATGCGACAGTTGCGCCGAACAGGCATACAATATAATAAAGGAGCAGCAGAAGCCCGCCGACAGCGGTTGCCCCTTTGAACTGGACAAGGATGAGTTGCCGAAGCCGGAGCGCATCAAGGCGTTTCTGGATCAGTATGTCATCGGACAGGATAACGCCAAGCGACGGCTTGCCGTGTCGGTCTATAACCATTATAAGCGCATCACGCAAAAGGTGACGACGGATGACGTGGAAATAGAAAAGTCCAACATTATTATGGTGGGGGCTACCGGTACGGGGAAAACGTTGCTGGCGCGGACGATAGCCAAGCTGTTGCATGTGCCCTTTACCATTGTTGATGCGACGGTGCTCACCGAAGCCGGCTATGTGGGAGAAGACATTGAAAGTCTGCTGACCCGCCTGTTGCAGGTTGCCGACTATGACGTGCCTGCTGCTGAGCGCGGCATTGTCTTTATTGATGAACTTGACAAGATTGCCCGCAAGGGGGATAACGCCTCTATCACCCGCGATGTGAGCGGGGAAGGCGTGCAGCAGGGATTGTTGAAACTGCTGGAAGGTTCTATCGTAAACGTCCCGCCGCAGGGCGGTCGCAAGCATCCCGACCAAAAGACAATACCGGTAAATACAAAGAATATCCTTTTTATATGTGGCGGTGCTTTCGACGGTATCGACCGCAAGATAGCTCGCCGGCTGAATACCCGCGTCGTGGGCTATGCCGCCCGAAGGGATGCGGCGGATATTGACATGGAGAATCTGCTGCAATACATCACCCCGACCGATTTGAAATCCTTCGGACTGATACCCGAAATCATCGGGCGGCTGCCGATCCTCACCTATCTGGAACCTTTAGACAGGACTACGCTCCGCAACATCCTGACAGAGCCGAAAAACTCAATTGTCAAGCAATACGTCAAGCTGTTTGCGATGGACGGCATCGCGCTGACGTTTGATGAAGCCGTTTTCGAGTTCATCGTGGATAAGGCGTTGGAGTTTAAGCTGGGCGCACGCGGACTGCGTTCCATCGTGGAAGCCGTTATGACGGATGCCATGTACAGTATGCCGTCTTCCGGCGAAACGGAATTGCACGTGACATTGGAATATGCCACAGAGAAATTTGAAAAATCAGAAGTAAAACATTTGCAAACTGCCTAAAAACGATTTCTTATATGATATTAATGACTACAATCTATGGCTAAGAAAGACCATCTGCTTGAACAATTGAAACTGCATTTCGGCTTTGACGGCTTCAAGGGCAACCAAAAGGCTGTCATAGAAAATCTGCTTGCCGGAAAAGATACTTTCGTGTTAATGCCCACCGGAGGCGGGAAGTCCCTGTGTTATCAGTTGCCATCTATCTTGCTGGAAGGGACGGCGGTGGTCATTTCCCCCTTGATCGCTCTGATGAAAAATCAGGTGGATGCCATGCGCAATTTCAGCGAAGAGGACGGCGTGGCGCATTTTATCAATTCTTCCCTCAGCAAGACGGCGATTGATCAGGTGAGGGAAGACATTACGTCCGGACGCACCAAATTGCTGTACGTTGCGCCCGAATCGCTGACCAAGGAGGAAAACGTAGAGTTTCTTCGCAATGCCAACGTTTCTTTCTACGCTGTGGACGAGGCGCATTGCATCTCCGAATGGGGGCATGATTTCCGCCCCGAATACCGGCGGATACGCCCTATCATCAACGAGATAGGCAAGCATCCGGTGATTGCCCTCACGGCTACGGCAACGCCCAAAGTGCAGCATGACATTCAGAAGAATCTGGGCATGATAGACGCAAAGGTCTTCAAGTCCTCCTTCAACCGTCCCAACCTTTACTACGAAATCCGCCCCAAAGGCACCAACGTGGATCGGAATATTATCAAATACATCCGCGCGAACGAGGGAAAGTCGGGCATCATCTACTGCCTCAGCCGTAGGAAGGTCGAAGAGCTTTCCAACATCCTGCAAGCCAACGGCATCAAGGCACTCCCTTATCATGCCGGAATGGAATCACAAAACCGCTCCTCCAATCAGGACTCCTTTTTGATGGAGAAAGCCGATGTAATCGTCGCCACCATCGCCTTTGGTATGGGCATCGACAAGCCGGACGTGCGCTACGTCATTCATTACGATATGCCGAAAAGCCTCGAAGGCTACTATCAGGAGACAGGTCGCTCTGGTCGCGACGGCGGCGAAGGCTCCTGCATCGCTTTCTACGCCTACAAAGATTTGCAGAAGCTGGAAAAGTTTATGCAGGGAAAACCCATAGCCGAACAGGAAATCGGCAAACAGCTCTTGCTCGAAACGGCGGCTTATGCCGAAACTTCCGTCTGCCGCCGCAAGGTGCTGCTGCATTATTTCGGTGAAATCTATCAGGAAGAGAACTGCGGATGTTGCGACAACTGCCTGAACCCCAAAAAACAGGTGGAAGCAAAGGAATTGCTGGTTGCCGTGTTGGAAACGGTCGCCCTGTTGAAGGAAAAATTCAAAGCCGAATACATCGTCAATCTGCTGATTGGGAACGAGACTTCCGAGATGCAGTCTTACAAGCATAACGAACTGGAAGCCTTCGGCTCAGGGCAGGATCAGGACGAAAAGGCATGGAGTTCGGTCATCCGGCAGGGATTGATTGCCGGCTATCTGACGAAAGACATTGAAAACTACGGATTGCTGCGGGTGTCGGATGCCGGCAGAGCCTTCCTCGAAAAACCGGTATCGTTCAAGATAACGGAGGATAACGAGTTCGATGGCGATGAAGAAGACGTACATATGCGGAGCGGAGCCTCTTGTGCCGTCGATCCCATATTGTACTCCATGATGAAAGACCTGCGGAAGAAGCTGTCCAAAAGCATGAACGTCCCCCCTTTCGTCATTTTCCAAGACCCTTCGCTGGAAGCGATGGCAACCATCTATCCGATTACGCCGGACGAATTGCAGAACATTCCGGGCGTAGGTGCCGGCAAAGCCAAACGATACGGCAATGAGTTTATCGCACTGATAAAGAAACACGTAGAAGAGAATGAAATAGAACGTCCCGAAGACCTGCGTGTCCGGACGGTCGCCAACAAATCCAAAGTCAAGGTATCCATCATTCAGCGCATTGACCGCAAGGTTGCCTTGGAAGAAATTGCTCTGACAAACGGTCTGGAGTTTTCCGAACTGCTGGATGAGATAGAAGCCATCGTCTATTCAGGCACACGCATCAACATTGACTATTTCCTGAAAGACGTCATGGACGAAGACCATATCGAAGAAATATACAGCTATTTCAAAGAATCGGAAACCGACAATCTCGAAACCGCCGTTGATGAATTGGGCGGCGACTACACCGAAGAAGAGATACGCCTGATCCGCATCAAATTCCTCTCTGAAATGGCGAATTGATGCCTCTTGAACGAAGGATTAGGGCTTGATTTTAATACTTGATTTGTATGTATCTGTCGGGAAAAGTATATTTTTGTGCCTCATTATTTATAACAATTATTCATTAAAAAGTTTAACGAAATGGCTTACGTAATTAGTGACGACTGTATTGCTTGCGGTACTTGTATTGACGAATGTCCGATGGGAGCAATCTCCGAAGGCGACAAGTACGCTATTGACCCCGAATTGTGTACCGAGTGCGGATCTTGTGCGGACGCTTGTCCCACAGAAGCCATCCATCCGGCATAACACCCTCCGTCAGGCTGCATAAGCAACCACAAAAAAGAGGCTGTCCTTTTGGACAGCCTCTTTTATTATGCACCGTTTACTGATGTTACGCAGATGCCCTGAACCTTAGATTTGCCCCATGCAAAAAACGATAATATAGCAGGATTAAAAACAATAAATTCAAAAAGAAAGGAA
>LBCX01000029.1 GCA_001657575.1 Bacteroidales bacterium Barb4 | reverse complement strand
GGCAATACCCGCGAGCGGTTTTTGAAAGAAATGATCCCTCCGGCGAATGGTATTCCCTCCCATGATACCTTCAACCGCGTCCTCTCCAGCCTGGAGCCGGATTTGTTGCGTGAGTGCCTGAAGAATCATGGCAGGGATTTAATCGGACTTCTGTCAGAAAAACAGATTTGTCTTGACGGCAGGAAGTTAAGGGGTGTCAGTCCCGGAAGCCGTGGCAATACGGGATTGTATACTGTCAATGCCCGGGTTGCAGAAAACAGGTTGTGCACGGGTCAGAAGAAAGTAGAGGATAAAAGCAATGGGATAACAGCCATTCCCTGTCTGATTGAAGAACTGGATATTGAGGATGCGGCTGTAAGTATTGACGCTGTCGGCTGTCAGCGTGACATGGCCGGTCGTATTGTCGAAAAGAAGGGTCATTACCTGCTGGCACTCAAACAGAATCAACCGGATTTGCCTGATGATGCATCCTGCGGTTTCAGGGCTTGCCCGCCGGAGAGTATTTGCGAAGAATGGGAATATGATCACGGGCGTTATGAAACACGCAAGTGCAGCATCATAAGTGCTAAAGATGCCGTACCGGAAGAAAACATGAACAGCCGGCTGGGATTGAGAACCCTTGTCAAAGTTGAAGCATCAAGGAGGAAACTCGCCTTGCAAATCATTAAGGAACAAACCGATAAACTTAGCCTTAAGAAACGCAGGCTTAATGCGGCTTACAACATTGAGTATTTGAAAAAACCGATTACTTAATTTCGTGCGTTTGCCCTAGGGGTAAACGCATTATAATGATGTTATCAATGAATTGTTTCGGGAACAACTCACCGCATATCTATCGTCTGAGAAGAACTGATTCTAATCTGAGAAGAACTGCCTATAATCCGAGAAGAGTCGCTTCTAATCCGAGAGGAACCGCCTATAATCTGAGAAGAACTTCTTCTAATCCGAGAAGAGTCGCCTATAATCTGAGAAGAGCTGCCTATAATCTGAGAAGAGTCGCTTCTAATCTGAGAAGAGCCGCCTATCGTCTGATGAGAGCGTCCTATCCTCATACAAAAAGAGGGTGTCCGGACTTTCCGAACACCCTCTTCTTTATAATATCCCATTCAAGAAACAGGCTTATTTCTTGAAAGTCTTGTATCCGTAAACTGCCAGACTGCCTAATTCTTCTTCGATGCGAAGCAGCTGGTTGTACTTTGCCATACGGTCGGAACGGCTCAACGAACCGGTCTTGATTTGTCCGGAGTTGGTGGCTACGGCGATGTCGGCAATGGTGGAATCTTCCGTTTCGCCTGAGCGGTGGGAGGTTACGGAGGTGTAGCCGTTGCGGTGTGCCATTTCGATGGCGTCCAGCGTTTCTGTCAGTGTGCCGATTTGGTTTACCTTGATTAGGATGGAGTTGGCGCAACCGGTTTCGATACCTTTTTGCAGAAATTCAACGTTGGTCACGAACAAGTCGTCACCTACCAGTTGGCATTTGCTGCCGAGAGCGTCAGTCAGCTTCTTCCAGCCGTCCCAGTCGCCTTCGTCCATACCGTCTTCGATAGAGTCAATCGGGAATTTGGCGACCAGTTCGGAGAGGAAAGCCACTTGTTCGGCGGCGTTACGCTTGGCACCTTTTGCGCCTTCAAACTTGGTATAGTCGTAGATGCCGTCGTTGTAAAATTCGGAAGCGGCGCAGTCCATAGCGATTGTCACGTCCTTGCCCGGCTTGTAGCCTGCCTTTTCGATGGCGGCAAGAATGGAGTTCAAGGCGTCTTCCGTCCCGTCCAAAGCAGGAGCGAAACCGCCTTCGTCACCTACGGCGGTGCTCAGTCCGCGATCGTGCAACACCTTCTTCAAAGCGTGGAATATTTCGGCACCCATACGCAAACCTTCATGGAAACTGCTTGCACCGACCGGACGTATCATAAACTCCTGAAAGGCAATAGGAGCATCGGAGTGGGAACCGCCGTTGATGATATTCATCATCGGAACCGGCAGCACATAGGCATTCGTCCCACCGATATAACGGTACAAGGGCACATCCAGATAGTTTGCGGCAGCCCGTGCAACAGCGAGGGAAACGCCCAACATGGCATTGGCTCCCAGCTTGGATTTGGTCTTTGTTCCGTCCAGTTCAAGCAATTTATGGTCAATAGCCCGTTGGTCTAACGCGCTCAGTCCGACAACCGCCGGGGCAATGATCTTATTCACATTCTCAACGGCTTTGAGAACGCCCTTTCCGCCGTAGCGTTTCTTGTCGCCATCGCGCAATTCAATCGCTTCATTTTCGCCGGTGGAGGCTCCGGAAGGAACGGCGGCGCGTCCGAATGCACCGGATTCCAAAAGGACATCTACTTCTACTGTCGGATTACCGCGCGAATCCAGAATTTCTCTACCTGTTACTTTTAAAATTTCCATAAACACTTAATTTAGTAATTTGTATATTTATAATGTTATAACTCAATCCTATAAAGATTTACCTGAAACAAAAAAACAGCCGATACTTATTACATCGGCTGTCCTTTATGTTACTGTGATACATTCTTATTCGGCTGCTTGTTCTTCAACTGTTTCGGCGGCAGATTCCACGGGAGCGGCTTCGGCAGAGGCGGCTGTGGCAGATTTCTTGCGTGAACGCCTTGTCTTGGAGGCTTTCTTAATCCCTGCCCCTTTCAGCATGTGTTCGTTGTAATCCACTAATTCAATGAAGCACATGGCGGCGTTGTCTCCCAAACGGTTTCCGGTTTTAATGATACGGGTGTATCCGCCCGGACGATCGCCTATTTTCTGGGATATGCCGGTGAACAATTCCGTTACGGCATATTTGTTTTGCAACACGCTGAACACGACACGCCTTGAATGGGTCGTATCCAACTTTGACTTCGTAATAAGCGGTTCAACAAACAAACGGAGTGCTTTTGCCTTGGCTGTCGTGGTAAAAATTCTTTTGTGCTTAATCAAAGAACTTGCCATGTTTGAAAGCATCGCTGCACGGTGAGTGTTTGTACGGCTTAAATGGTTGAATTTTTTATTGTGTCTCATCGTTACTTAATCTTTATCTAATTTATACTTAATGATATCCATACCGAATGAAAGGTTCAGATTATCAAGCAATTCATCTAACTCCGTGAGCGATTTCTTACCGAAATTGCGGAACTTCAACAAGTCGTTCTTATTGAACTTTACCAAGTCGCCCAAGGTTTCCACATCAGCAGCTTTCAGGCAATTCAATGCGCGGACGGAAAGATTCATATCAGACAGTTTGCCCTTGAGCAGTTGGCGCATGTGAAGCACATCCTCGTCAAATTCTTCGTTATTTTCGGTATCCACCGTTTCAATGGCTATTTTCTCATCCGAGAACAGCATGAAATGATGTATCAGAATCTTGGATGCATCTTTCAATGCCTCCTTCGGATGGATGGAGCCGTCAGTCTCAATTTCAAGAATCAGTTTCTCGTAGTCCGTCTTTTGTTCCACACGGAAATTCTCTACCGTATACTTTACATTGCGTATCGGTGTATAGATAGAGTCAATCGCAATCACTTGAGGGTCGGTAAACAGTTCCTTGTTCTCATCGGCAGGAATATATCCGCGTCCTTTATTGACAGTCAGTTCAATTTGAAAACTCGTATTCGGATCCAAGTGGCAAATCACCAAATCGGGATTCAATACATCAAACCCAGACAGCTTCTTGCCTATATCACCGGCTTTGAACACTTCGGAACCCGAAACGGTAATACTTACTTTTTCATCCTCTGCATCGTCAATAATATGCTTAAACCGTACTTGTTTCAAGTTCAAGATAATGTTAGTCACATCCTCAATAACGCCGGGTATGGAGGCAAACTCATGTCCTACGCCATTGATTTTGATGGATGTAATAGCAAAACCTTCAAGCGACGATAAGAGAATACGACGCAAAGCATTACCTATTGTAATACCATAGCCGGGCTCCAGCGGACGGAACTCAAACTTTCCGTAGAAGTTGCCCGCTTCCAACATTAATACTCTATCGGGTTTTTGAAATGCTAATATCGCCATAGAAATCAATTATTATTTAGAATACAATTCTACTATCAACTGCTCTTTTATATTTTCAGGTATATCGGCTCTTTCGGGCAGATGCAACAGCTTTCCGTTCAATGTTGCCGCATCCCATTCGAGCCAGGGATACTTGCTGTGATTGAAACCGGACAAGGCATCTCCGATGACTTCCAACGATTTAGCCTTTTCCCTTACGCCCACAAGCTGTCCGGCTTTCACCGAATAGGAAGGTATATTTACCACCTTGCCGTCCACAACGATATGACGGTGAGACACCAATTGACGGGCGGCGGAACGTGTGGGAGCAATGCCCAAACGATACACCACATTGTCCAAGCGTCCTTCCAACAGTTGCAGCAACACTTCACCGGTAATACCTTTGGAGTGTGCAGCCTTTTCAAACAGGTTTCTAAACTGTTTTTCCAACACGCCGTAAGTATATTTCGCCTTTTGCTTTTCGCGAAGCTGGATACCGTATTCGGATGTTTTCTTCTTACGACCGTTGCCATGCTGTCCCGGAGGATAGTTCTTCTTTGCCAACACTTTATCCGGTCCGAAAATAGCTTCACCGAATTTACGGGCTATCCTTGTTTTAGGTCCAGTATATCTTGCCATTTTTTATTTGTTTTAGTATTAAACTCTTCTCTTTTTAGGCGGACGACATCCGTTGTGCGGAAGCGGGGTAACGTCAATGATTTCCGTCACCTCTATTCCTGCCCCGTGAATGGTTCGGATGGCAGACTCACGTCCGTTGCCCGGCCCCTTTACATATACCTTTACTTTTCGCAAACCGAGATCAAACGCTATTTTTGCGCAATCCTGTGCAGCCATCTGTGCGGCATACGGAGTGTTTTTCTTGGAGCTTCTGAATCCCATCTTGCCGGCAGAAGACCAACTGATTACCTGACCTTCACTATTGGCAAGTGTGACAATAATGTTGTTAAATGAAGAATGTATATGAGCTTGACCGTTAGCGTCAACCTTAACGTTTCTCTTCTTCGCGGCGACTGTTTTTTTTGCCATACTAATTCTTAATTATTTGGTAGCTTTTTTCTTGTTTGCAACTGTCTTCTTCTTTCCCTTGCGGGTGCGGGCGTTATTTTTCGTGCTCTGACCTCTCAAAGGCAGGCCGATACGATGACGAACACCGCGATAGCAACCTATATCCATCAACCGCTTAATGTTCAATTGTACTTCCGAGCGAAGTTCTCCCTCCACTTTATGTTCTGCACCAATCACTTCACGCACTTTGGCTGCCTGATCGTCTGTCCAGTCTTTCACTTTAATATCACGGTCAACACCTGCTTTTTTCAAGATAGTGTTTGACAAACTGCGACCTATTCCGAAGATGTAAGTCAAAGCAATTTCACCTCTCTTATTTTGCGGCAAATCGACACCAACTATTCTTATAGCCATATTACTTACTTGATTAATTTATTAAAATTAAATTCAACCCTGACGTTGTTTAAACTTCGGATTTTTCTTGTTAATCACGTACAAGCGACCTTTCCTTCTGACTATTTTGCATTCAGGAGTGCGCTTTTTCAAAGATGCTCTTACTTTCATATTGTGTTATTTTTATTTATACCTAAAAGAGATTCGCCCTTTCGTCAAATCGTAGGGGGACATTTCCACCTTTACTTTGTCGCCGGGAAGGATTTTAATGTAGTGCATCCGCATCTTTCCCGATATATGAGCCGTAATTTCATGCCCGTTCTCCAATTCTACGCGAAACATGGCATTTGACAACGCTTCTATAATGACTCCGTCCTGTTCGATTGCTGTTTGTTTAGACATATAATCAATTAATTGCTTTATTACCGGATAGTTCTTCTAAAAACTTAAATGAAGACAAGATCATCGGGCCTTCGGGACGGATAGCGATGCAATGTTCAAAATGAGCCGAACATTTTTTATCCTTCGTCCGTACCGTCCAACCGTCTTTTTCAATGAACACATTCTTTCGTCCCAAATTAATCATCGGTTCAATGCAAATACACATTCCGGAGCGTAAGACAGGTCCGTTTCCACGGCGTCCGTAATTAGGCACTTCCGGATCTTCGTGCATCTTGCGACCTATCCCGTGTCCGACCAATTCTCTGACGACAGAATACCCTTTGGATTCACAATACGACTGAACGGTATAACCGATGTCACCGACACGTTTCCCTTCAACAGCCTGCTTGATTCCCAAGTAAAGCGATTCTTCCGTCGTTTTCAACAGCTCTTTTACTTCCGGATCAACCATGCCCACACAAAACGTATAAGCCGAATCCCCCGTAAAGCCTTTCAATGTAGTACCGCAGTCAATCGAAATAATATCTCCTTCTTCCAAAATCACTTTATCCGAAGGTATCCCGTGTACCACTTGATCGTTTACGGAAGTACATATAGAGTTGGGAAATCCGCCGTGGCCTAAAAAAGCCGGAACCGCTCCGTGATCTCTGATAAACATTTCCGCTGTCTTGTCCAGTTGAAGTGTGGAGACACCCGGAACAATAAGTTTGGCTAATTCGCCAAGCGTCTTGCCGACCAGTTGATTTGCCTCCCGCATCAACTCTATCTCTTCATCTGTTTTTAAGTAGATCATATCGATTAAGCACCTGCGCGTCCCTTAATTCTTCCGGATTTCAACAATCCGTCGTAATGACGCATCAGCAGATGACTCTCAATTTGTTGTAATGTATCTAACACAACACCCACCAAGATCAACAGCGACGTCCCTCCGAAAAACTGGGAGAACGACATGCTGATACCCAGCAGGCGGGCAAACGCAGGCATAATGGCTATAAAGCCCAAGAAGAATGCACCCGGCAACGTAATACGGTCCATAATGGTATCCAAATAATCTTTGGTCGCCTTACCCGGCTTAACCCCCGGAATAAATCCATTATTTCTCTTTAGATCATCCGCCATTTGCGTCGGATTGATCGTGATAGCCGTATAGAAGTAGGTAAACAAGATAATGAGTACAAAGAACACAAAGTTGTACCAGAACCCTGAATTATCCATAAAAGCACTCCAAAATGTACTCACATCCCTTGATGCAAGCCCCATGATTGAAATCGGAATAAACATGATAGCCTGTGCAAAAATGATAGGCATCACATTCGCCGCATTCACCTTCAACGGGATATACTGCCTTGCGCCTCCGTATTGTTTGTTGCCTACAATCCGCTTGGCATATTGCACCGGCACTTTGCGCACCCCTTGCACCAGCAGAATGGCACCCGCTATGACAAGCAGCAAAATCAGCATTTCAAACAGGAACATCACCAACCCCCCGGTCGTTTCACTTGTCCGCGAAACAAATTCTTGGAACAGCGAATGCGGCAGACGGGCAATAATACCCACCAGAATGATGAATGAAATACCGTTCCCGACACCCTTATCCGTAATCCTTTCGCCCAACCACAGCACAAACATACTGCCGGCAGCCATAATAATCGTCGCATAAACGGTGAAGAACCAGCCTTCCGGCAAAGAAGCCCCGACCGACCTGAGCTGTACACTTAAATTAATAAGGTAAGTCGGTCCCTGAAGCAACAAAATGGCTATCGTCAGGTAGCGTGTCAATTGATTGATTTTCTTACGTCCGCTCTCTCCTTCGCGCTGCAACTTTTGCATGGAAGGAACCGCGATAGCCAGCAACTGCATCACGATAGAAGCCGAGATGTACGGCATAATACCCAACGCAAAGATGGAAGCATTCGCAAACGCACCGCCGGAAAACATATCCAACAACGCCAATAACCCTCCCCGCGTCTGTGCCTGAAGAGCCGTCAGCGATTGAGGGTCAACTCCGGGGATAACCACATACGTTCCGAGACGATAAACCGTCACGAACAGCAATGTGGTAAGGATCCGCTTTCTCAGATCCTCTATCCTCCAGATATTTTTTACTGTATCAACTGCTCTCATGGCTTAGAGTTTAGCAACTGTTCCACCTGCGGCTTGGATAGCGGCTTCCGCACTCTTTGAGAAAGCATGGGCTTCCACATCCAGCTTTGCAGTCAAACTGCCCTTTCCAAGAATTTTAACCAATTGTGATTTTGAAATAAAGCCGGCTTCAATCAGTTCCTTCACGCCAATCTTTGACAATTGTTGCGCATCAGCCAACTGCTGCAAAACAGATATATTGATAGCCTTGTACTCTATACGGTTAATATTCTTGAAACCAAACTTCGGTAAACGTCTCTGTATAGGCATCTGCCCGCCTTCAAAACCAATCTTCTTGGAATATCCGGAACGTGACTTTGCCCCCTTATGACCTCTCGTTGAAGTACCTCCCAATCCCGAACCCGGACCGCGCCCGATTCTTTTTCTGGTTTTGGTAGAGCCTTCAGCCGGTTTTAAATTCGATAAATTCATCTTGTATAATTTATTTTTTTCAACCTGATTATTACTTTTCTACTGAAACCAAATGTTTCACCTTGTCAACCATACCCAAAATAGAGGGAGAATCCTCATGCTCCACCACGCGGTTCATCTTTCTCAATCCCAACGCATCCAAAGTCCTTTTCTGGTCTTTCGGGCATTTAATCCTGCTCCTAACCTGCTTAATTTTTATAATTGCCATAAATGTTCCTCCTGATTAACCGTTAAACACTCTCTCTACGGAAATACCCCTGCTCTGAGCCACCATAAACGGGCTTCTCAATTCACACAAAGCAGTTATCGTTGCTTTCACAAGGTTGTGAGGGTTGGAAGAACCTTTGGATTTCGCCAAAACGTCAGTGATACCAACACTTTCCAACACGGCACGCATGGCACCGCCCGCTTTCACTCCAGTACCGTGCGTAGCCGGCTTGATAAGCACCTGCGCACCGCCAAACTTGGCAAACTGTTCGTGAGGAATAGTACCCTTGTAAACAGGCACTTTTATCAAATTCTTCTTCGCCGCTTCTACGCCCTTTGCTATGGCAGTTGTCACTTCACCGGCTTTGCCTAAGCCCCATCCGATGATACCGTCTTCGTTTCCCACAACGACAATAGCAGCAAAACTGAACGTGCGCCCCCCTTTTGTCACTTTGGTAACACGGTTGATTGCAACCAACCTGTCCTTCAACTCTATGTCGTTGGTTGATTTAACTCTATTATTAGCTCCTATCATCTTTCTTAAAATTTAAGACCGCCTTTACGCGCGGCATCTGCCAATTCTTTAACTCTCCCGTGATACAAATAACCGTTGCGGTCGAAAACAACAGCCTGAATACCCGCTTCCAGCGCACTCTTGGCAATCTGTTCGCCCACCTTCGCAGCCAACTCCTTTTTAGGAGCCTTCTCCCCGATTTTCAAAGAGGAAGCAGCCGCCAATGTCCTGCCCGTCGTATCGTCCACCAACTGCGCATAAATCTGCTTGTTGCTTCTGAACACAGACAGACGCGGACGTTCCGGTGTACCGGACATTTTACCCCGTATGCTCCTTTTTATTTTTATTCTTCTTTCTTCTTTCGTTGTCATGATAATTTCAGTTTACGTAAATTACTTACCGGCTGATTTCCCTGACTTTCTGCGAATCACTTCACCCACGAACTTGATACCTTTCCCTTTATACGGTTCCGGTTTGCGGAATGAACGAATTTTAGCACATACTTGTCCAATTAATTGCTTGTCAGCCGATTCAAGGATAATAAGAGGATTCTTGTTTCTCTCGGTTTTTGTCTCAACCTTAATTTCGGGAGGCAGCTGTAAAAATATATTATGCGTATATCCCAGCGAAAGGTCTAACAACTGTCCCGTATTCGCTACACGGTAGCCGACGCCGACCAGTTCCAACTCCTTCTTGTAGCCATCGGACACACCGACAACCATATTGTTAATCAGCGAACGGTACAACCCGTGCAAAGCACGATGATTACGCTCGTCCGTCGGTCTTGTCAACTCAATGATACCGCCTTCAAACGTCACACTGATTTCCGGATTCACCTCCTGCGAAAGTTCACCCTTCGGTCCCTTTACCTTCACCACACTATCCTTGATAGTAACCGTCACGCCGACCGGCACATGAATGGGTAATTTTCCTATTCTTGACATACTTTTTTCCTCCTGATTAATAAACGTAACATAATACCTCACCGCCAATCTTCAATTCGCGGGCTTCTTTGTCAGTCATCACACCTTTGGAAGTCGAAACCACGGCAATACCCAACCCGTTCAAAACCCTCGGCAACTCCTTGTAACCGGCATACCTTCGTAAACCGGGCGTAGAAACCCTTTGAAGTTTCTTAATCGCATTTGTCTTGTTAGCCAAGTCATACTTCAAGGCAATCTTAATTGTACCTTGCGGCCCGTCATCCACGAACTTGAAGTTCAGGATGTAGCCCTTGTCAAAGAGAATCTTTGTGATCTCTTTCTTCACATTTGACGCCGGCACTTCCACCACTCTGTGCTTCGCCTTGATGGCGTTTCGCACTCTCGTCAAATAATCTGCAATAGGATCTGTCATATATTAAAAAATTAAATTAATCCCGCCAACCGGGACAATATTTAAGAAATTCCTGTTATTTCAGTGGTCGTAAAATTTTAGCCAATTCTACACCATCACCATTTAATTCATATAAAAGTGCACTGCGTAGATAATCCTCAGAAGATGAACCAGTCAAAGGAAATCCATTGCGTACATTTTCTGTAAACCTTCCATATTTACACAGCAATGCTTTTGTATTGTGATTAATTTCTTTAATAGCATTTTCATCAAGAAATTTTACCATTTCAGCCTGCTCTATACGTCCACCCTTTTCAAAAGTGTGTTTAATTATTTGATTTGCTAATGATACACCATTCATATTTTTCTATATTAATTATTATTTTGCTCTAATTTACCCCACAACTGCTGAAATTACATCACTCCACGGACCGGATTCATTACGTGTATTTACCTAACGCAGATAATAGTATATAGTCTTCCCTTGCTCTGCTTCACTATACTGGATTTTATGAGGTGAACGGGGAGCAGTATCCACATATTCAGTACCTTTCGTGTCTTTAGCTTCCTCGCCGATTTTCTGCCATATCTCAAAACCGTGAACACCGGCCGGTTTAGCTTTGCCACTGGTATGCTCGTCAGTAGCATATATTTTATGAAGATGCCTTTCGGAAAAATCCACCCTTCCTACCGGAGCACTGCTTGATACGGGAGAAGGTGTAGGCTTCTTGTCATGTATATTCAATTCAATTGATTTGCGATCAACATCCGTAAGATAATCGCTAAAAAGAAGTTCATTCACAATAAACTTACGCAATATCGCCTTATATTCGGAAAGAGCCTTATTCTTTGCCAGCACATCAGCCGCAGAACAGAGCGATTTCTTGCTTGACTTTTTGTAAGCCGCTTTCCATTTGGCTTACGCCTCCTCAAATTTAACAAATTCAATCACACTAATATTCCACTCCCCTATCTTGGTTAACTATTGCAACAAGATTATCCTGCCAGACATCAAATAAATTCGGCTTCCCGTGTGGGCATATAATCCGTACTCCTATATTTAATGCTTTGATGAATAAACTTCTTCTTTACTATCCTGTTACTTTAGCTCAAGATTTATAGTCTTTAGCCTAAGACTATCAGTTCTTAACTTGGAACTCCTACGCTTTAGCCTAAGGCTTTCAGGCTAAAGTTTAGAAGTTCCAAATTCTAAGTATTATATGTTTTTTATCCATTCTTTTCCTGCCTCTGTATGTCCGTAGATGAATATACCTACTGATATAACAGCCATAATTCCAAATGTTAAAGTTAGTACCCACATGATTTTTGCTGTTTATAGTTTATTTCATTAAATTGTTTCCGAGCCAAGAAAAAGCTAAAGTAACGATGAGACCGAAAACAACCATTAAAATAGGTGTCAACGAAATTTCTGAACTTTGAAAAATAAGAACGGCACCACCCAAAACCAAAGCAACAAATGTCAATCTTGAGATGTCAAAGATATGCTTTGCCAGTATTTTCCTTCGTTCTTTCCTGTCTTGTTCGCTTTCCATTAACTGCTAACACACGATGCAATCTATCGGGGAGAAACTTACCAGCTTGCTTTCTTGATGCCCGGAATTAAGCCGTTGGATGCCATTTCGCGAAATTGAATGCGGGAAATACCGAATTGGCGCACATAGCCTTTCGGACGGCCTGTGATGCTGCAACGATTGTGCAAACGCACGGGGGAAGCATTCTTGGGCAAAGCCTGCAAAGCGTCGTAATTACCTTCCGCTTTCAGTTTTTCCCTTTTGGCGGCATATTTTGCAACTAACTTTGCCCGCTTTACTTCGCGGGCTTTCATTGATTCTTTTGCCATATCTGTTTAGGATTTTTTTGCATTTTTGAAGGGTAGACCAAATTCTCTCAGAAGAGCATACCCTTCTTCATCTGTTTTTGCAGAGGTCACAAAGGTAATATTCATTCCTAATATCTTGGTAATATTGTCCATATTAATTTCCGGGAAGATGATTTGCTCTTGGATGCCGAGCGTATAATTACCCCTTCCGTCCAGTTTGCTTTCAATTCCCTTGAAGTCGCGGATACGGGGCAAGGCTACGCGAACGAGCCTTTCCAGAAATTCATACATTTGCTCGCGGCGCAGTGTCACCATCACACCAATCGGCATTTTCTTACGCAGTTTGAAGTTTGAAATATCCTTGCGGGAAATCGTTGCGACAGCTTTTTGACCTGTAATAGTCGTCAATTCGCTGATGGCGACATCAATGATTTTCTTGTCGGCGGTGGCTATTCCCAAACCTTGATTGATTACAATCTTCTTCAGCACGGGAACCTGCATGACCGACTTATAACCAAACTCCGTTGACAAAGCAGGAATAATCCTGTCCTGATATTCTTTTTTAAGACCGGCGGTATTGCTCATTACTTGATTTCCTCCCCTGATTTTTTAGCGTAACGTACTGACTTGCCCTTGTCATTTAATCTGCGCCCTATACGTGTCGGTTTCCCTGTTTTCGGGTCAATAACGTTCAGGTTGGAAATATGAACGGGAGCTTCCTTTTTCTCAATGCCGCCTTGCGGATGCTGTGCATTCGGCTTGGTATGCTTGGATACCAGATTTATACCTTCGACAATAGCGCGGCTTTCTTTTACGAGCACACGCAAGACACGACCTGTCTGCCCTCTGTCTTCGCCGGTATTGACAAATACTATATCGCCTTTTTTAATATGTAACTTACTCATTACTCTATGTTTTACAAAATTAAAGCACTTCGGGTGCAAGTGATACAATTTTCATGTTCGTTGCGCGAAGTTCCCTCGCTACCGGACCGAAAATACGGCTTCCGCGAATATCGCCGGTTGCATTGAGCAACACACATGCGTTGTCGTCGAAGCGGATGTATGAGCCGTCCTGCCGGCGTATTTCTTTCTTCACACGAACAATGACAGCTTTTGAAACTGCACCTTTCTTTACCTCACTCGACGGGATTGCACTTTTGATTGCAACTACAATCACGTCACCTACAGAAGCATAACGCTTCCTTGTACCGCCCAATACGCGGATACATAAAGCCTCTTTGGCACCGCTGTTGTCGGCAACGACCAATCTTGATTCCTGTTGTATCATCTTACTTAGCTCTTTCGACTATTTGTACTAATCTCCATCTCTTGGTCTTGCTCAACGGGCGGGTTTCCATAATCAATACGGTATCGCCGATGTTGCATTCGTTCTTTTCGTCGTGAGCATGGTATTTTTTCGTTTTGTTGACGAATTTACCGTAAATGGGGTGTTTTTCCTTCCACTTAACGGCTACCGTGATGCTTTTAGTCATCTTGTTGCTGGTAACCACGCCCGTTCTTTCTTTTCTTAAATTTCTCGTTTCCATCAGGCTTCTTTTTTGTTGTTAAGCTCTCTGCTGCGCAATTCCGTTTTCATGCGTGCAATCGTCCTGCGTTGTTGTTTAATCAGTGCAGGGTTTGCCATAGGTGAAATGCTATGGCTGATTTTCTGTTGATCGTAAGAGGCGGTTTCCGTATCTACTCTCTCCAGTAATTCTTTGGTACTGAGTTCTCTTATTTCTGCAATCTTCATAACAATTACACATTTTGATTTTGATAATCGTAATCACGCCGCACAACAAACTTTGTTGTCACCGGAAGTTTCTGTGCTGCCAAACGCAACGCTTCCTTTGCAACATCAAAGGATACACCTTCTATCTCGAAAAGGATACGTCCCGGCGTAACAGGCGCAACAAACCCTTCGGGATTACCTTTACCTTTACCCATACGCACTTCGGCGGGCTTCTTCGTAATCGGTTTATCCGGGAAGATACGAACCCATACCTGCCCCTGACGTTGCATGTGGCGGGTAACGGCGATACGGGCAGCTTCTATCTGGCGGCCGGTAATCCATTTGCTGTCTAACGATTTTATACCAAACGACCCGAAGGCAAGTTGATGGCCGCGCTGGGCTTCACCCTTCATGCGGCCTTTCTGCATCCTCCTGAACCTGGTTTTCTTAGGTTGTAACATTTCTCTAACGATTAATGATTAACGATTCGGTTTCTTTCTCCTTCTGTCTCCACGGTCTCTGTCTCCGCCGCGATCCCTGTCTCTGTCCCTGCCGCCTCCGGCGTTGTCGCCTCTGCGTCCGGAATCTTTTTGGGCAGCGAAAGAAGGAGCGAGGTCACGTTTGCCATATACTTCACCCCGACAAATCCAAACTTTAACGCCAAGCAACCCGACCTTCGTCAATGCTTCAGCCAAAGCATAATCTATATCCGCCCTGAAAGTGTGCAACGGGGTTCTCCCTTCCTTATACATTTCCGAGCGAGCCATTTCGGCACCGTTCAGACGGCCGGAAATCTGTATCTTGATGCCTTCCGCTCCCATTCGCATGGTAGAGGCGATTGCCATTTTCACGGCACGGCGGTAGGCTATTTTCCCTTCCAGCTGGCGGGCAATGTTAGTTGCTACAATAACAGCGTCCAATTCAGGTCTTTTCACCTCGAAGATATTGATTTGAACTTCCTTGTCGGTAATCTTCTTCAATTCTTCTTTCAACTTATCAACTTCCTGTCCGCCTTTCCCGATGATAATGCCGGGGCGTGAGGTGCAAACAGTGATTGTAACCAACTTGAGCGTGCGTTCAATAATAATGCGGGATACACTGGCTTTGGCAAGACGGGCATTCATATATTTACGGATTTTGCTGTCTTCCAACAACGTGTCGCCGTATTTTTTGCCTCCGTACCAATTTGAGTCCCAACCACGGATAATTCCTAAACGATTACTGATCGGATTAACTTTTTGTCCCATCTGACTTATTTTTGACTATCGTTTTTACTCAGTGTATCTACAAACAATGTCACATGGTTCGAACGCTTGCGAATCCTGTAACCTCTCCCCTGCGGAGCCGGACGCATCCTTCTCAATGTAGTAGCACCGTCCACACTGATGGCGGATATATACAACGTCTCTCCGTCTTCTGCCTTACGTTCGTTCTTCTGCTCCCAATTGGCGACTGCCGAACGAAGCAGTTTTTCTACTCTCGCTGCCGCTTCCTTATTTGAAAACTTCAAAACACCAAGTGCCCTGGACACTTCCATGCCTCGTACCATGTCTGCCACAAGGCGCATCTTACGGGGAGAAGTGGGCACATTCCGCAACTTGGCGAAATATTGGGTTTTTTGGGCTTCCTTTCTTGCTTCAGCTGATATTCTTTTTCTAGCACCCATTTTTATTCGATTCTTTTTATTATCAGATTCTTGGATTCCTGTTTCTGCCGGTTATTTCTTCTTGTTACCGGCGTGACCGCGGAAAGTACGTGTGGGTGAAAATTCGCCCAACTTGTGACCCACCATATTTTCGGTTACAAAAACAGGAATAAATTTTATTCCGTTATGAACTGCAACTGTATGCCCTACAAAATCAGGCGAAATCATTGAAGCTCTTGCCCATGTCTTAATGACACTCTTCTTCCCCGACTCATTCATCGTCAGGACTTTCTTTTCAAGCTTTACATTAATATACGGGCCTTTTTTTAGTGAACGACTCATAGTTTACTCAATTATCAGATTATTTCTTTCTTCTTTCAATGATATACTTTGAAGAATGCTTCTTAGGTGCTCTTGTTTTCAAGCCCTTAGCATATAAGCCTTTGCGTGAACGAGGATGACCTCCGGATGCGCGACCTTCACCACCACCCATTGGGTGGTCAACCGGGTTCATTACAACACCTCGGTTGTGAGGACGACGACCCAACCATCTGGAACGCCCGGCTTTACCTGATTTTTCAAGACCATGGTCTGAGTTGCCTACACTGCCTATCGTGGCTTTACATACGGCAAGAATCTTTCTTGTTTCTCCCGAAGGCATCTTTATGATAGCATAAGCACCTTCTTTGGAAGTCAGCTGAGCAAATGCACCGGCAGAACGTACCATCTTGGCACCCTGTCCCGGGCGAAGCTCAATGTTGTGGATAATTGTACCCACAGGTATATTTGCCATCGGCAACGTATTACCTACTTCAGGAGCTGCGTTGCTGCCTGAAATCACTGTCTGGCCTACTTCCAATCCGTTCGGAGCAACGATATAACTCTTCTCTCCGTCGGCATAATACAATAAAGCAATGTGTGAAGTACGGTTCGGATCGTACTCAATAGACTTTACTGTTGCTGGAATGCCATCTTTGTTTCTCTTGAAGTCGATAATTCTGTAACGTTTCTTGTGACCGCCACCGATATAACGCATTGTCATTTTACCGGTATTGTTACGGCCACCCGTGCGCTTCTTACCTCTTACAAGAGACTTCTCCGGTGTACTTGCAGTGATTTTATCAAATGCACCGATAATCTTGTGTCTCTGCCCCGGTGTTGTGGGCTTTAATTTACGTATTCCCATTTCTTTTTAGATGTTGCTAAAGAAATCTATTGTTTCACCTTCTTTCAGCGTAACGATTGCTTTCTTGAAAGCGGCTTGCTTGCCGCTGATAAGACCAGATTTGGTGTAACGGCTTTTATGTTTGCCGCTGTAGTTCATCGTATTCACGTCTTTCACGGTTACGCTGTACATACCTTCAATCGCTATCCTTATTTCCAGTTTATTGGCAGCGGGAGAAACACGAAAAGCATAACGATTCGGCCTTTTCTCTGTAATCGCCGTCATCTTCTCCGTTATGACCGGTTTAATTATTATTCCCATATCCTTGTTCTCCTTATGCGTTAAAAAGTTTCTCAATAGCGGCAACCGTGCCTTCCGTCAATATCAGGCTTGCATTGTCCAATATCCTGTATGTGTTTAAGTCCGAAATTGTTACGACTTTTGCTTTCTCTAAATTACGAGCCGACAAATATATAAACTTATTATTTTCAGGCAACACCATAAGTAGCTTTTTATCAGCTATATTCAGTTTCTTTGTTATGGCAATGAATTCCTTCGTCTGGGGAGCATCCAATGTAAAATCTTCCACTACGATAATGGCGTTTTCCTGTGCCTTATAGGTCAGAGCGGATTTACGCGCCAAACTCTTCACCTTTTTGTTCAATTTGAAACTGTAATCTCTGGGCTTCGGACCGAATACACGTCCGCCGCCGACCAATACGGGCGAATTAATATCCCCGCGACGAGCACCGCCGCCACCTTTCTGCCGGATCAGTTTACGGGTACTGCCCGACACTTCACTTCTTTCTTTCGCTTTGTGCGTACCTTGGCGTTGGTTTGCCAAATACTGCTTTACATCCAAATAGATAGCATGGTCGT
>LBCX01000003.1 GCA_001657575.1 Bacteroidales bacterium Barb4 | reverse complement strand
ATCTCCAAAAAGGGGAATGCCGCCATCCGGCAATGCCTGTTCATGCCGGCCTTGTCGGCAGCGAACCACAATAAGAACATGCAGGCTTTTTACGCGAGGATTGTCGAAAAGAATCCGCAGGCCAAACGAAAGGCAATTGTTGCCTGCATGCGCAAGCTGCTGACACTTGTCTTTGTGTTATGGAAAAAGGAGGAGGAATATGATGAAAATTACCTCTGGGGCAAGGATGCCGGCAAGGTACGGACGGAAGCTGACCGGCGGGAGGAAGCACCGTCTGCGGATAAAAGAAAGCGGGACACAGCGTGTCCCGCACTTGATAGACCCTGCCGTACAGCGCACGGATTACGGTCTTCACTGAATGGGGACAAAAGTATGGATTAATCCGTATCAGAGATACTTTTAACAAATTTTATTTGGAGGCAATCATAATATCTGAAAGGATACCGGATTTTAGCCCTACATGCAGCGTAGCGGAATGTGGGGTTAAAATCAATGCCGACAAGGGAGTTCTGAGAGAACAATACAAAATGCAACCTGTAATATTCGGTCGTTCTTTCAGCACTCCACAGGGTCGCCCTTTCTGTAAACCCCACATTCCGCGGGGCTCCATGTGGGGCTGAAATCTTTTGCCCTTTCAGGGCATCTGCGCAACATTAGTTATTTATTCTTAACTACGGAGGCACGGTTGTGTCTCACTTTCTTTTATCCGAAGGCAGAGCGTCTGTGCCTTTGCAAAAAATTCCCCCCATACATACGCTTTGCCCTTATTCTGCGTTATACCTTCTACGTTTAGAATATGCTTTTCAATTAACGGCAGATGATTGAATATTTGAAAGGGGAGATTGCGGAGCTGACGCCTGCGCGGATGGTCATGGAGTGCGAGGGGATTGGTTATGAAATTCATATTTCGCTGAATACTTACGGGATTTACAACGGGAAGGAAAGCGGGAAGGTGTTTATCGCGGAGGTGATACGGGAAGATGCGCATCTGCTGTTTGGCTTTGGCGACAAGGTGGAGCGGGAGCTGTTCGTGCAACTTACTTCCGTGTCTGGCGTGGGCGCAAATACGGCGAGGATGATTCTTTCTTCGCTGGCTCCAAGTGAACTTATACAGGTGATTGCCGCACAGAATGAACAGGCTTTGAAGGCGGTCAAGGGCATCGGGCTGAAGACGGCGCAGCGGATTCTGGTGGATTTGAAGAACAAGGTGAAGCTGACGGAAGGCACTGTCGGTGCGGAAGCCGTCAGCGGTATCGGCGGGGGGGTGACGGCGGAAGAGGCTGTTTCCGCCCTTGTCATGCTGGGCTTTCAGAAGGCGGCGGCGCAGAAGGCGGTGACGACAATACTGAAAGAGTCGCCGGGCACGGCTGTGGAGCAGGTGATAAAGACGGCTTTGCGGATGCTCTGAAACAAAGAGAAAACGGAGAACGGGATGACAGGGAAGAAGGTCGGGATACGTGCGCTGGGGGTGTGCTTGATTGCATGTGCCGCAGGCATGTATGCGATGACCGGCGGGTATTTGGGCGGGGAGGCGTTGCTTCCGCAGGAATTGCCCGTTGTACCGCCGGATACCGTTCCCCGCTATCCGGTGGCGAAGACCGTGCCGGAGGAGTATCAAGACCTTGTCAGACAGCCGGCGGCAGACTTGCGCAGTCCGGAGAATGTAAAGACAACGGTGGAGTATGACCTGCGGACGGGTGTGTATGTGGTTCGCACCCGCATCGGCGAGATGGAGATTTCAACGCCGGTCATGCTTACGCCGGAGGAGTATCAGGATTACAGCATGCAGCAGTCGCTGCGGTCTTATTTCCGCCAAAAGAACGAGGAGGAGTTTCAACGGGAGGCAGGCAAGGCGTTCAATATTGCCGATATGCAGTTTGACATAGGGGCGGCAGAGAAGGTCTTCGGGCCGGGCGGGGTGCGTGTGAAGACGCAAGGCTCTGCCGAAATTACGCTGGGCATGAAGAGCAACACGACAAAAGACCCTTCGCTTCCCGAACGGGCACGCAGCCGGACGTTCTTCAACTTTGACGAGAATGTAGAGTTGAATATGCAGGCATCGGTGGGGAGCAAGGTCAATTTTGATATGAACTATGGCACCAAGACCTCTTTTGACTTTGATTCCAAGAAGCTCAAGCTGGCTTATCAGGGGGAGGAAGACGAGATTATCAAGAATATTGAGGCGGGGAATGTGAGCATGACCACTTCCAATTCGTTAGTCAACGGGGGAGCGGCTCTTTTCGGTGTCAAGGCAGATATGCAGTTCGGGAAGTTGCGCGTGAATACGCTTTTTGCACAGCAGGAGTCCGAGTCGAAGACGGTTGCTTCAAAGGGCGGCGTGCAGACACAGCCTTTTGAGATAAAGGCTGACAAGTATGACGAGAACAGGCATTTCTTTCTGGGGCATTATTTCCATGACACGTATGACGAGGCGATGGCATTTCTGCCGGCGATTTCATCGAAGGTGACGATTAACCGCGTGGAGGTGTGGATTACCAACAAGCGGGGGACTTTCGATCAGGCGCGTAACATCGTGGCTTTCTCCGACCTTGCAGAGCATAACAGCATCGGCAATACGCAATTTGTACAGCCGGCGGGCAGTCTGAGCATTCCGTATAACGAAACGAACAACTTGTATGCGCAGATGGTTTCGAAGTATGCGGGGGCGCGCAATATCAGTCAGGTAACGCAGGTGCTGAGCGGTGTGGCGGAAGGCGGAAAGGACTTTGAGAAGATTGAAAGTGCCCGCCGCGTGGAAGAACGGGATTATACGTTGAACAAGCAGTTGGGGTATATTTCGCTCCGCACACAGTTACAGCCGGATGAAGTGCTGGCGGTAGCGTATGAGTATCAGTACGGCGGAACGGTCTATCAGGTGGGGGAGTTCTCAACGGATAATGCGGACAATGCCTCTGCCTGCCTTTATGTGAAGCTGCTGAAAGGGACGACCAATTCGCCGTCAATGCCTTGCTGGAAGCTGATGATGAAGAATGTGTACGCGCTGGATGCGTATTCGGTGCAGAAGGAGAAGTTCCGGCTGGACGTTCTCTACCAGAGCGATACGACGGGGACGTATGTCAATTACCTGCCGGAAGGGAGTACACAGAACGAACTGCTCTTGCGCGTGATGAACCTTGACCGCCTCGACGGGCGCAATGAGACTCATGCGGACGGCTTCTTCGACTTCGTGCCCGGCTTTACGGTGATACCGGAAACGGGTCGCATCATCTTCCCCGTTGTCGAGCCTTTCGGGTCGCATTTGCGTGCCAAAATCGGGAACAATGCGCTTGCCGACAAATATACCTACCATGAGCTGTATGATTCGACACTGACCGTTGCGCGGCAGACGGCGGAGAAGAACAAGTTTATCCTTCGCGGGGAATATAAGTCATCATCAAGCGCGGAGATTCAGCTGGGAGCAACGAATGTGGCTCGCGGGTCGGTGCGGGTGACAGCCGGCGGTGCACAGCTTACCGAGAATACGGATTATTCGGTGGATTATATCATGGGGACGGTTACAATCCTCAACGAGAGCATTGTGGCAAGCAATACGCCGGTCAGTGTTTCGCTGGAAAACCAGTCCATGTTCAGTATGCAGCGCAAGACGATGCTCGGCGTGGATATGAATTATCAGTTCAATAAGGATTTCACGCTGGGCGGCACCATGATGCACATGTTGGAGATGCCGATGACGGTGAAGACTACCATAGGGGACGAGTCTATTGATAATTTGCTGTGGGGACTGAACACATCCTACAAGACGGAGAGCCAGCAGCTGACCAACCTGCTCGACAAATTGCCGCTGTTGTCGCTGACCCGTCCGAGCCAGATAGCCTTTAAGGCGGAGTTTGCCAATCTGGTTGCAGGGCATTACAAGAGCAAGTACACAGGTGGGTATTCCTACCTTGATGATTTTGAAGGCTCGCAAATCAACACCAGCCTGCAAGACCCCTACGCATGGCAAATCTCTTCCACGCCTTACGACAACTTTGCCTCTCCCCGCTTCCCCGAAGCCGGACTTACCAACAACATTGACTATGGCAAGAACCGCGCCCTGACGGCTTGGTACAGCATAGACGGTATCTTTACGCGCAAAAACTCCAACACCATTCCCCGCCATATCACCAAAAACGACCAGTCGAACCACTATGTGCGTGCCATCGAAGTGCAGGAGCTTTTCCCGAACAAGGAGCAAATCATAAGCGATGCTTCCACGCTGCGGATACTGAATGTGGCGTATTATCCGAATGAGCGCGGACCTTATAACCTCGATGCCGACAACGTCAATCCCGACGGTACGCTTGCCCAGCCGGAGAAACGCTGGGGGGGTATGATGCGGAAAATCGAGCAGAGCGACTTTGAATCAACAAACATCGAGTATGTTGAGTTCTGGATGCTTGACCCTTTCATTTATAATCCGACGGCGCAGGGGGGCGACCTCTATATCAATCTTGGTGAAATATCGGAAGATATTCTCAGAGACGAGAAGAAGTTCTTTGAGAACGGGCTGCCCATAGACGGCGACCCTGCAAAGACGGACACCACCGTATGGGGGCGCATCCCCCGTCAGCAAAGCACGGTCTATGCGTTCGACAATACCGCCGGTGCCCGCGAGAAGCAGGACGTGGGGCTAAACGGTCTCTCCTCGGAAGAGGAAAAGGAGTTTCCCGCCTATAAGGACTTCCTGAATAAGCTGACCATGCGTCTGTCGCCCGAAGCACTTGCCAAGATGACGGACGACCCTTTCTCCCCTCTGAACGACCCTGCCACCGACAAGTTCCATTTCTATCGAGGAGATGATTATGATGCGCAGGAACTGAGCATCCTCGAACGCTACAAGCATTTCAACGGCACGGAAGGCAATTCGCAAGCCGCCACGAGCGGACGTTATGAAACTTCCTCGAAGAATGTGCCCGACGTGGAAGACCTCAATCAGGACAATACGCTGAACGAAACGGAGAAATACTACGAATACAAGGTTTCCCTCCGCCCCAAGGATTTGCAGATAGGCATCAACCACATTGCGGACATACGCGAAACGACCCCGCTGCTTGCCAACGGCACGCGCGAGCCGGTGAAATGGTATCTCTTCAAGATACCCATCGGGAAGCACGACCGCAAGGTAGGTTCCATCAGCGATTTCAAGACCATCCGCTTCATCCGCATGTACATGACGGACTTCCGCGAGCCGGCAGTCCTGCGTTTCGGCACGCTGGAGCTGGTGCGGGGCAACTGGCGCACCTATAAGCAGGATTTGTCGGAGGGACTGAGTCAGGGAACGATTGAGGTTTCCTCTATCAATATTGAGGAGAACGGCGACCGCCGTCCGGTGAATTACGTGCTTCCTCCGGGCATTACCCGTATGCTCGACCCCAGCCAGTCGCAACTCCGTCAGGAGAACGAGCAGGCTCTCTCCATGAAGATAAGCAACCTTGCCCCGAAGGAAGCCAAGGCAATATATCAGAATGTCAATTATGACCTGCGGCAGTACAAGCGGATGCAGTTGTTCACTCATGCCGAACGTTTCATCGAAGAGCCTACCACAACCCTGCAAAACGGGGAGATTTCCGTTTTCCTCCGTCTCGGTTCGGATTATAAGGGAAACTACTACGAATACGAAGTGCCTCTTACCCTTACCCCTCACGGGGAATACAGCAGTCGTAGCCATGCCGATCAACAGACGGTATGGCCTGCAAGCAACCTGCTGAACATAAACCTCGAAGCCCTGACCGACCTCAAGCTGAACCGCAACAAGGCGAAGCGCGAAGGGCGCGACGGCGCAAGTTTCCAGTCCGTTTACTCGGAATATGATCCGGAAACCCCGCGCAACCGGATCAGTGTTGTAGGTAATCCTTCCCTTTCGGAAGTCAAGACCATTATGATTGGCGTGCGCAACAATTCGAAAGAGGCAAAGAGCGGGGAGATATGGGTGAACGAGTTGCGCCTGTCGGACTTCAACGAATCGGGCGGCTGGGCTGCCAATGCCTCCCTCAACGTTGCCCTATCGGACTTGGGCACGGTGAACATGGCAGGGCGCATCGAAACAGCCGGTTTCGGCGGTCTCGACCAGTCGCTCATGGAACGCCGGCTGGATGATTATTCGCAGTACAGCCTTTCCGCCAACGTACAGCTGGGCAAGCTCTTTCCCGAAAAGGCAAAGGTGAACATCCCCTTCTACTACGCCTATTCCAAAGAAACCATTTCGCCGAAATACAACCCCCTTGATCAGGACATCAAGCTGTCGGAAGCTGTGGACATCGCCGGCTCGGCAGCCGAAAAGGACTCCATCCGCAGCCTTGCACAAAACAAGACCATCACCAAAAGCCTTTCCGTAAACGGCATGAAAGTGGACATCCACAGCAAGAACCCCATGCCTTACGACCCGTCGAACTTCTCCGTCGGCTATTCTTTCAGCGAAAACAACCGCTTCAATCCCGAAACCGAGTACGAAACGACCAAAGACTATCGCGGAAACTTTGCCTACTCCTACACGCCCTACGTTAAACCCGTCCAGCCCTTCGCCAAGTGGCAGAAGGATAACGGATACACCAAATACATCAAGCAGTTTGGCGTTAATTACCTGCCTGCCAACATCGCCTTCCAGACCTCCATGATGCGCAACTACTACGAAATGCAGTTGAGAGACCTGATGAGCAGTGGAGGAGGAGGAGGTGCAACAAACAATATCCCCGTCTCTTTCAGTCAGAACTTCCTCTGGGATCGTGCTTTCAGCATCCGCTGGAACTTCACCAACAATCTGAACGCCTCCTTCAAGTCCGGCACCAACGCCCGCATCGAAGAGCCTTACGTGCAGGTGAACAAACAGCTGAACCCCGACAAGTATCAGATGTGGAAAGACTCCGTCATGCAAAGCATCCGCGAGCTGGGCACGCCGATGAACTACGACCAGAGCCTGCAAGTAAACCTTACTCTCCCCTTGCAGTTTATCCCTGTGCTGGACTGGACAACCGCCACCGTAAACTACACCTCTTCCTACAACTGGGATCGTGGAGCAGCAACCGCCAACACCGAGCTGGAGATAGGCAACGTCATCAAGAACCAACGCCAAATCACCCTCGACGGCAACTTCAACTTCCAAAGCCTCTACAACAAAAGCAAGTTTCTCAAGGAAATAAACCAGAAATTCAGTCCCCAACCTGCCTCCACCCGCCCCAAAGCCAACGCCGGCACCGCCACCCACAAGCGGGAACCCAAAAAGCCGACCCGCCTCGAAACGGAAGTAACACTGAACACTGACAGCGGAACCGTCGTGGAGCACAAACTGCTCAGCAAACAGGTGCGCATCACGGCACGCAGAGCCGACAACGGGCGGGCATATCCCATTAAATACAAGTCCCTCAACTTTGACAAAGTGCGGATTACAACCAAGGACTCGGTGGCGTTGAAGCTCGTAATCGTCCCCGACAGCCGTCACACGCTGGCAGGCTCGCTGAAAACCTCCGCCGAATATTCGAGCCGTCTGCTGATGATGGTGCGCCGCCTCTCGGTGCAATATACGGTGACCGACGGCATGATGCTCCCCGGCTTCCGCCCTGAAATAGGGAGCATGTTCGGGCAGAAGGATTACGGCACTTTGGTGCCCGGTCTCGGCTTCGCCTTCGGCGACGTCCGCAGGAGCTATATCAATGAGGCTGCCGACAAGGGCTGGCTGGTGATGAACGACAACAACACAAGCCCCGCCATGATGAACGGCACGACCAACCTCATGCTTCGCGCCAATCTGGAGCCTGCCCCCGGCTTGAAAATCGACCTGACCGCCAACCGCATGGATACGCGCAGCACCACCATTCAATACATGTACCCCGGTATGCCCGAACTTGTGGGCGGCAATTACAGCATGTCCATCCTCTCCCTCAAAACCGCCTTCCAAAGCACCGGCGACGCCGCCAGCAACTACGCCTCGAAAGCCTTTGACCGCTTCCTCGAAAACCGCAGCGTCATCGCCGCCCGTCTCGAAAAGCGTTACGCCGGCACGACCTACCCCTCCGGCGGCTTTATGGAAGGCAGCAGCCTTGCCGGCAAACCCTACGACCCGCAGCAGGGTGCCGTCAGCCCGAACTCCGCCGACGTGCTGATTCCCGCTTTCCTCGCCGCATACACCGGCAAGAGTCCCAAGAGCATCGGTCTCACCGCCTTTCCCGGCTTGTCAAGCCTCATGCCCAACTGGACAGTCACCTACGACGGTCTCCTCCAAATCCCCCTTTTCAAAAGATACTTCAAGAGCTTCTCGCTCAACCATCAATACCGCAGCACCTACGCCGTCGGCTCTTTCGCCTCCTACTCCAACTGGGTCAGTGCCGGCGAAGACGGCTTGGGCTACATCCGCGGCATCCAGCAGGGCAACCCCATCCCTGCCTCCACCTACGACATCGCATCGGTAAACATCGTCGAAGGCTTCGCCCCCCTGCTCGCTGCCAACGCCACCCTGCTGAACGACATGACCGGCAAACTGCAATTCAACACCTCCCACACGCTCAACCTCAACATCTCCTCCTACCAAATCGTGGAAGGCATAAACAACGAAATCATCGTCGGCGTCGGCTACCGCATCACCGAATTTAACAAGGTGCTCCGCCGCAAAGCCTCGCAAAACTTCAGCAACGACCTGAACCTCATGCTGGACTTCTCCTACCGCAAAATGCAGTCCCTCATCCGCAAGATTGACACCAGCCAGACCCAAGCCACCGCAGGCAACATCGCCAAGACCGTCATGTTCTCCGCCGACTACGGACTGAGCCGCACCCTCACCCTGCGTGCCTTCCTCGACTGGCAAATCAACGAACCCCTCATCTCCAGCTCCGCCTTCCCCACCTCCAACGCCAACTACGGGGTCAGCCTCCGCTTTTCCCTTACACAGTAATTTCTCTGTCGCAATATAAAAGAGAGGCAGGTGTCCCTAAAACAAGACACGGCATTACTAACCATAATAAAAAGAAATTAAAACAAAGCATATATGGATAAATTAAAAATGCAATCGGTAGATATTACAGGAAGTAACATAGAAAAAATTGCCGCTCTTTTTCCAAGCGTTGTTACGGAAGCTAAAGACGAAAACGGAGTGTTACATAAAGCCATTGATTTTGAAAAACTAAAGTTGATGCTTTCGACCAATCCAAATGAAATGTTGGTTATCGACGATGAAACTGAACGTTACGATTTTACATGGGTTGGAAAACGTCAAGCCATTGCTGATTCCGCTACGCCTATCCGCAAAACACTTCGTCCTTGTGTGAAGGAAAGCAAAAATTGGGATACTACCGAGAATATCTACATAGAGGGTGACAATCTCGAAGTGCTGAAGCTTTTGCAGGAAAGTTATTTGGGAAAAGTGAAGATGATTTATATTGACCCTCCTTATAACACAGGTAACGACTTTATTTATCGCGACGACTTCTCTCAAACAAAAGATGAATATGAAAATGAATTGGGTGTATTTGATGAAGAAGGAAACCGACTTTTCAAAAACACCGAAACCAATGGACGTTTCCACTCTGATTGGTGTTCTATGATTTATCCTCGACTTATGTTGGCTCGAAATCTGTTGACGGATGATGGGGTGATTTTTATTTCGATTGATGATAATGAAGTGGCACAATTGAAGAAGATCTGTGATGAAGTGTTTGGAGAGGACAACTTTATCAATGCTATAGTAGTAAACATGAATAGTCTTTCAGGTGTAAAAATGACTCATGCTATAACTGGTAAAAGATTTCCAGCACAGAAAGAGTTTTTATTACTTTATAAAAAAGGAGTCAAACAACATTCTCTCTATATTGGGAAAAAAAATAAAGAAAAATGGGATAAAGAGTATAATTTAATAATTCCAGAATTGATGAAAAATCAATTTGTTTCTTTTGATGAGATGTCAGACAAAGTCGTGAATAACCTATTAAGTAAAATGCATCTAATTAGCTTAGTAGATTATGCTAAGGATAGTGAGATTGAGCTTTCTGAAGAATGGAAGTGGCATAATGCTTATAGGATATTTGGCACAAAATCTAATACTTCTTTAGCAAAACGAATCAATAATAAATCTTATTCACAACAAATAGTTTGCTATACTAATAATGATGGTAATAAAAGATTTTTTAGATCTGATTATAACAAAGAGGCGAGAGACCCACGAATTGAGTTAGTACAAGCTGAAGCTAACTCTTCGGTTTTTCTTTCTGATAATTGGATTGATATTTCCAATGATGGAGGTGTAGCACAAGAAGGAGGCATAATATTTCCTAACGGAAAGAAACCACTACTCCTTATTGAAAGAATGCTAAAAGCCAGTAATTGTGATGACGCCATAGTCCTCGACTTCTTCTCTGGATCAGCCACAACCGCCCATGCTGTGATGCAGCTAAATGTCGAAAACGGTGGTAATCGTAAGTTTATCATGGTGCAACTTCCCGAAGAATGTGCAAAAGACAGCGAAGCCTATAAAGCTGGTTACAAAAACATTTGCGAAATTGGCAAAGAACGTATCCGGCGCGCAGGAGCAAAATTAGAAGAACAACAATCAGCAAAAAACAGCGGATTGCCTTCCGAAGAAAGTCAAAAGTTGGATACCGGCTTCCGTGTTTTCAAACTTGACTCAACCAATATGAAAGATGTTTATTACAGTGCTGGAGAATACCAACAGAAAGATTTGTTGGATTTAATAAGCAATATCAAAGAAGACCGTAACGACATAGATTTACTCTACAGTTGCTTGATTGACTGGGGAGTTCCGCTATCGTTACCCCATAAACAGGAAAAGATAAACGGGCAAACTGTTCATTTCGTGAATGAGACAGACCTAATTGCCTGTTTTGATGAAAAGATATCGGAAGACACCATTCGTACTATTGCCAAGCACAGACCTTCACGAGTTGTTTTTCGAGATGTTTCGTTCAAAGACAGCGCGGATAAGATAAATGTGACGGAGATATTCAAAGCGATATCCCCAGAGACAACGATAAAAGTTATTTAATACTACTTCAAATATGAGTTCAACGACAACAACAAAAAAAGAAATTATTGATTTCCTTTGGGAATGGGCAGAAACTAAAGGCGATTGGGGTAAGTTACTAATAGATAAAGTAGTGACTTCAGAAAATGAATTGTCATCAACCAACAGAAAAGAAATATTTAATTATTTTTTGCAGTCAGTTCGGTTACGTTCAGGGTTGCCCACTTTGAACATTCAAAAACCAACATATACTCCAACAAGCAAGAAAATAGAGTTGACATCTCTATCAGAAATTACTGGGGTAAATCGTTTAGCTCCAAACCAAACTATTGTATTTAGTAAAAATCTGACAGTAGTGTTTGGCGAAAATGGAACTGGAAAAACCGGATATGCTCGGATATTAAAATCACTTGGTTTCAGCTATGATACTAATAATAGAATATTATCCAATATTTTTGAAAGCAGCACACCTAAAGTAGCCACAATAAAATATAATTTAAATGGAGTAGAAGAAGATCCATTTATTTGGAATGGGACAAATAGAAATGCAGAACTCGAAAATATTTCTGTTTTTAATAATAATTGTGTGCAAATCTCATTGTCGGACAGACAACTGATAGTATCTCCTATTGGATTTCATTTGTTTAGTTTAGTTACTTCTGAATTAAATGAATTAGCTAATCTATTGGGTTCAACAATTCAACAATATCCAACTCAACTTGGATGGGTTGAATCCTTAACAGACGGAACTCCTCAAAAAGATTTTATTTCAAAGCTATCTTCTATATCGACGGAACAAAAGTTAACCGAATTATCAAATTTTACTTCTGGAAATGAAGAAGAATTAAAAAATAAACAAGTAGAATTATCTTGTTTGAATAAAGCGTTAATCCAAACAGAAATGCAAAATTATAGTGCTTCTGTTTTAGAACTTAATGAAATAATAAGTATAATCCAAACGGCCAAGACAATTCTGAATACGACAACTGCTCAGACACTAATTGAATTCAATAATAAAATAACTGAATTAAAAAAAAATACTCAAAAAGGAATAAAGGAAATTGCTGAATCTAATGGAATCTCTTTTTATGAAACAGATCAATTCCAATCTTTTATAAAATCAGCAGAAGATTACATAAAAATCTTGGGAAAACCACACTATCCTGAACAGCAAGATATATGCATTTATTGTTTGCAACCCTTGCAACCCTCGGCAAAAGAATTATTAAACAGTTATCGTATACTTCTTAATGATAAAACACAAGAGAGTTTATTGGATATAAGAAAACAAAAAAATAATCTGATTGATAAAGTTAAATCAATTAATGAAAACATTGTCCTCCATCAACCAACTTTTGGAACCAACGAAAATCAAAAGCCTATCCAACCCAAAGAACTTGTGGATTTTAAAAATAATCTTCGTACATTTAAAAATGAGTTTATTTCAGACCTTATTTTTGATTTGTCTTTACATGCGATTGATTATGATGCAATTATAAAGTTTCTATTAGAAAAGCAACAACTGATAAAATCTACTCTTACTCAGAAAAAAATGTTATTAGACAATTTATCATCAAAGGAGACCGAATTAAAAAACAAAGTAGCTGAATTAACTGACCGAAAATTTATTTCGTTAAAAATAGAAGAAATAAAAACAGCTATGAAAAACCATAATATAACATCGGTATTAAGCAATAATGTAAGTGCTTTTAGCACAACCCCTATTAGTAGAAAAACAACAGAAGCAAGAGATGCTTTGGTTAAATCAAATTTTGAGACTATATTTAATAGTGAATTAAAATATTTAAGAAAGAGTCAAATTAAAATAGATTTAAACTTCGGAACGAATCAGGGACACTCAAAAGTTTCGCATAAAATTAATACATATTCTCTTTTGGATATCTTAAGCGAAGGGGAACAGAAAGCTATTGCATTATCTGAATTTTTAACGGAATTACAACTTGACAGCATAAAAGCTTCAGTAATTTTCGATGACCCTGTTAATAGCCTTGACCACAATATTATTGACGATCTTGCAAGACGGCTATTGCAATTATCCACTGAACGTCAGGTTGTCGTTTTTACTCATAGTATTTTACTCTTTAATAGTTTTCTATATTTTAACAAACAGCCGTCATTTAGTGGAATTAATTGTGCTTTTTACAACTCCAAAAATGAGTATGAACAAACGGGTATTATTTGTAACGCTGAAGAAATTAACACTTTAAAAGACTATATTTCTAAAATCAATATAATAGTTAATAATACTCCGAAGGACAGACCAGAAGCAGAAGTAGCCGAAGATGGCTATGGCTACTTGCGTTCTGCCATTGAATTACTTGTAGAGCATGAAATTTTTCAAAGTACAGTAAAACGTTATCAAAAAAATATTGCATTAACACAGTTTGTTAAAGTTGATGGAAGTTCAGTGGATACACATAAAGATAAATTGAACGAAATATTTGAAAGGTGTTGCGGTTATATAAAGGGGCATAGTAATCCAATAGAAATTTATAATGAACCTTCAATCACCGGGCTTAAGGTAGATTTTGGAGATTTTAAAACAATTAGAGCTGCTTTTCTAAAACAATAATCAAAGATGAATAGATGAAATTAAAATTCAAATATCAACGTTTTCAGGCAGATGCTGCAAAAGCAGTATGCGATGTTTTTGCCGGTCAACCTTATAAAATGGCAAATTATGCCATTGACCTGGGAACGATTGAAGGTCAGATCCAATATAGTGCCGATTATTATACCGGGGTTAAAAATCATACCATTGAACTTACCGATGATGTTGTGCTGAAACATATTAAAGAAATACAACGCGCTCAGCATATCAAGCCATCAAACAAATTGGAAAAGGAAAATCAATTTGGTTATAATCTGACCATTGAGATGGAAACAGGTGTTGGAAAAACATACACTTACATTAAAACCATGTTTGAGTTGAATAAACAATATGGTTGGACGAAGTTTATTGTGGTCGTACCAAGTGTGGCTATCCGCGAAGGTGTACACAAAAGTTTTGAGATTACACAGGAGCATTTTGCAGAAGATTACGGTAAAAAAATCCGATTCTTTATTTATAATTCCAAAAACTTGACTGATATAGAGCATTTTGCAAGCGATAGTGCCATCAATGTAATGATTATCAATTCACAAGCCTTTAATGCTCCCCAATATGACAAAAACAATAAATTAAAGAAAACAGAAGGTAATCGTATTTACAGGAAGCAAGATGCTTTCAAAAGCCGCAGCCCCATTGATGTGATTGCTAAAACCAACCCTATTTTAATTATTGATGAACCTCAATCTGTAGAAGGAGTTGCAACCAAAAAAGGTCTGAAAAGGTTCAACGCTTTGCTCACTTTGCGCTATTCGGCTACCCACCGTAAAGACAGCATCTATAACATGATTTACCGCTTGGATGCAATGGAAGCATACAATAAGCGATTAGTAAAGAAAATTGCAGTAAAAGGCATTTCGGTAAGCGGTACAACAGCAACGGATGGCTATATCTACCTGCAAAATATCAATTTATATAGAGACAAAAATCCGACAGCCCATATTGGTTTTGATAAAAAAGTAGCTAAATCCGTCCGTCAAGTAATCCATGTGTTGAGTATAGGCGATAATCTTTATGCCAAATCAGGAGGCTTGGAAGAATATCGCAACGGGTATATCATTACGGATATTGATGGAAGAGAAAATACCGTAACCTTTCAGAACGGTAAAAAACTGTATATCGGAGATGTGGAGGGGATAGTGAATGAAAGCCAATTAAGGCGAATCCAAATCCGTGAAACAATCCTTTCTCATATAGAAAAAGAACGTGAATTGTTTCATCGCGGCATAAAAGTATTATCTCTCTTTTTTATTGATGAAGTAGCAAAATACAGGTTATACGACCCCGAACAAAATGGCGAATACGCCAATATATTTGAAGAAGAATATGCAGACATTATAAACAATCTGCCCTCTGCTCTTTTTGACCAAGAAAAGTACCTTGATTTCCTGAAAAATACGGTTGCTGAAAAAGCACATGCCGGATATTTTTCCAAAGACAAGAAAGGTAAAATGGTTGACAGCAAAGAAGAACGCAGAACAAAAGAATCGGGCGATGTGGATGCTTACGATTTGATTATGCGCAACAAAGAACGTTTGCTTGACAGGAAAGAACCGGTTCGGTTTATCTTTTCCCATTCTGCCCTTCGCGAAGGTTGGGATAATCCGAACGTTTTTCAGATATGCACCCTCAAACAAAGCAGTGCTGAAGTTCGCAAACGTCAGGAAGTGGGGCGCGGCTTACGTCTTTGTGTAAATGCACAAGGTGAGCGGATGGATGTTTCTGCTTTAGGCGAGGAAGTCCATGATGTGAATGTGCTTACAGTTATCGCAAGCGAATCGTATGAATCGTTTGCAAAAGGCTTGCAAACAGAATTGGCAGAGATTATTTCAGATCGGCCGCTTAAAGTTGACATACAACTATTTAATGAAAAAATCATAAACACTGCAGACGGAGAAGCAATAGTCGTCACAAAAGATATAGCACAAACTATTTATGACTCCCTGCTTGAAAACGGATATGTAAAAAAAGGCGAGATTACCGATAAGTATTACGATGATAAAAAAACTGGCTTTTTATGTTTTGATGATGAAATTGCTGATTATAAAGAGTCTATCGTAAATATTTTGGATTCGGTATATGATACAAAGCAATTAGCTCCTGAAAATGCTCGTAAAAATAATGTGGAACTACATTTCAGAAAGGATAATTTCGAGCGTAAAGAATTTCAGGCATTGTGGAAGTTGATTCGTCCCAAATCAGCTTATATGGTAAAATTTGAAGGCGAAGAATTGGTAAAAAAAGCTATTGCAGCACTTAACAGCAAATTGCACGTATCCAAGATATACGTCAAAATTACCGAAGGAGTGATGAACAGCATCAAATCAAAAGATGTTTTGCAAGCAGGTCAAGCCTTTGATGCCAATAAAACTAAATCCGCACAATTAGAGCTAACATCCAATAACGCTGTAAAATATGACCTTGTAGGCAAAATTACAGAAGATACCGGCTTGACTCGCAAAACGGTAGTTGATATCCTCAATGGAATTGAAAAGTCGGTTTTTGATAAATTCAAGGATAATCCCGAAGAATTTATAATGAAAGCTGCTGAATTAATTAATGAACAAAAGGCAACAGTTATCGTGCAGCACATCGCTTACAATAAATTAGACGTATGTTATGATTCATCACTGTTTACTGACCCAACGATTAAAGGGCAGAAAGACGTAAATGCCATGAAAGTTGAAAAGCATTTATACGACTACGTTGTGTATGATTCCCCGCACACAGAACGTCCTTTTGCCGAAGAATTGGAAAAACGGGATGAAGTCGCTGTTTACGTGAAGCTCCCCCGTGGCTTCTATATCAATACACCCGTGGGAAAGTATAATCCCGATTGGGCGATTGCTTTCAATGAGGGTGCAGTCAAACACATCTACTTTGTGGCAGAAACCAAGGGAGATATGTCTTCTCTTCAGTTACGGGAAGTGGAAAGTGCTAAAATATCTTGTGCCCGGAAACATTTTGCCGCCATTAGTTGTGATAAAGTAAAATATGACGTTGTTAATTCGTATGAGGAGTTGCTCAAAATAGTGAGTTGAATGGAAAAAAATATCTTGCTCATATATTAAATTGATTGTTCAAACAGAATCTAAGAAGGTATTGTTAACTCAACATCTTCTCCTACCGCAAAATGCAGTCCCTCATCCGCAAGATTGACACCAGCCAGACCCAAGCCACCGCAGGCAACATCGCCAAGACCGTCATGTTCTCCGCCGACTACGGACTGAGCCGCACCCTCACCCTGCGCGCCTTCCTCGACTGGCAAATCAACGAACCCCTCATCTCCAGCTCCGCTTTCCCCACCTCCAACGCCAACTACGGCATCAGCCTCCGCTTTTCCCTTACACAGTAATTTCCCGGCCCAATGTGAAAGAGGGACAAGTGTCCCTGCAACAAGGACACCTGTTCTTAAAACAAAGACAGATGTCTCTATATTAGAGACACCTGTCCTTATTGCGTGTTGCAACTTTTAATATCCGGGGTTCTGTATCACTATCCCTTTCCCTTCGTTAATGGCAGCTTGCGGAAGCGGCATCAGCACGAATTCATCTTTGGTGGTTACGGAGCCTTTGCATGTCCGGGCATATTCGATGTACTTCCCGTGGCGGATAAGGTCGGTTCGGCGAAGCCCTTCAAACCAGAACTCCTGTCCGCGATTAAGCAGTACTTTATCCAAAAAGTCTTCTGTATTGGCAAAGCTGCTCAATGTGTAGGGAGTAATGCCTGCACGGTTGCGGACGGTGTTCAGCAAATCGACAGCTTCCTGTGTAACAGCGTTGTTCCTGCGCACAATAATTTCGGAGAGAGACGTCAGTATGTCGGCATAGCGGTAGACAATCCAGTCAACTTGGCTTTCTTCGCCAGTTGCCACGGGGTCTTCGCCGTATTTGACGGGCAAGGCACCTTTTGCCAATACGACACCTTTATTCTGCTCGTTGTAGGTTTCGCCGTCTGTTCCCGCAAAGTCGCCGACCAATGTTTCCAGCCGCTTGTCCTTCGGGTCGAAGGTGTTGTAAAAAGCCCAAGGTACGCGGTAGCCGCTCCATTTCTGGATATTAGGGTTCTTTGTCGGGTATTGGCTCGGAAGGACGTGTGCCAGCCAAAGTTGCTGGTTTACGCCCCGGCTACATTGGGCTGCCCAGATGATTTCGGCGTTCTTCTCGTTTTCAAGCGTGAAGATGTCTTTGTATTCCGGCACCAAGGCATAGCTGTATTCCAGTTTCATCAATTCGCGGGCGCACTTTTCTGCTTCCGCCCAATTCCCTTCGTGCATATACAACTTCATCAAAACGGTATAAGCCAATCCTCCGGTAAAGCGTCCATAGTTGGCATCGGAAGACTTGTAATTGGCGGGCAGCCCCTTAACGGCTTCCTGCAATTCCGTTTCTATATAGGAAACCATCCACTCCTTTGTCGGGCGTTCCAACAGCTCTTCCTGTCCCGGATTGAGCAGTTGTTGGAGCGTGGCGACAGGCACCGGACCGTATAAATCGTACAGCAAATAAGCCAGCCAGCCCCGTCCGCAATGCAATTCGGCTGCCAGACGGGCTTTGGCACTTTCCTGTATATCTACGGGAGCTATGCGGTCAAGTGCCAGCGTCATTTTACTTATATCGCGCAGGTGATCGCGGTAGAACTTTATTACCCCCGTTGAATTAGGCGTAAAGTTCTGGTAGAGGACATCCGGCCAAATGGCATCGTTCCACTGGCATTCGCCCAAGTCGGTGGACATTTCAGTAATGATTTGTATCCCGCCCGAGGCGACGGTGAAGATACCGCTGTAGCCGCTTGAACGGAATGGGGCGTAAGCGGCAGACGTAACAATGGCTTCCACGTCCTTTTCATTTTTCGGGAAAATACCCGGATTAATCACGTCATACATCTCCGACTCCAAATTCGTGCAGGAGGAGAACACAAGTGCCGCTGCAAGAACGGTATATACTAGCTTTTTCATGTTGTTATTCAATTAAGTTGTTTAGAATGTGATTTCCAGTCCCAAGTTATAACTTCTTACGTTAGGATAAGCCCATGCGGAGTTGTCCGTTTCCGGATCAAGCCCTTTGTAAGGGGTGAGGACAAACGGGTTGGTTATATCCGCATACACGCGCAAATTGGAGAATATCTTGTGAATTTTGGCAGACGGAACGGTGTATCCCAGCGTGATGTTCCGGCAACGAACAAACCAGATGTTTTCCCTATAGAAGTCGGCAATGCCATACGTGCTTTTGGATTGGAAATAACCCGGACGGGGGGCATTGGGATTGTCGTGTGTCCATACATCTTTGGCAGATACGGGCATATTGTAACCTCTGTACAAATTGACAATATCGCCGGGGTTTGTCAGCCACAAATCCAGATAAGAACCTGCATTTGATTTATCCAACTGACCGTAAAGGTAAAAGTTGAAGTCGAAGTTCTTCCAACGCAGCGTGTTGTTCAAACCGACCAGATAACCGGGATCATCGCTTCCGTAGAACACTCTGTCGGCATCGTTCAATTTGCCATCCGGCACGCCCGTTTTCAATTGCCTGCCGTTTTCGTCCACCGCAATAGAGCCGTCCGCATTGGTTTGGAAACCGTCAATATCCTTAATCTTCACCTGTCCGGGAAGTGCACCGGGCATATGGGAAACGGTTTCACCGGCTTGCACCAAACCGTCGGACAGATAACCGTAGCTACCCCTGAGTGGTGCATTGTAGATGGAATAAGCAGCCGGCTTCCATGTCGCGTCGCGCTTTTTCCATTTGTCACGATAGAAAGAGAAGGTAAAGTCGGTATTCCAGCTGAAATCAGAGGTTTCTACATTCACTGTATTGAGGGTCAATTCAAAGCCGCGACTCTGAGTGTCGCCGATATTTGCTGCAATACTGCTTAGTTCGTGATAGGATAAGAGGCTGCGGCTGGCTAACTGTCCAGACACCACCCTGTCAAAGTATTCGGCGGTTACATTGAGGCGGCTGTTGAAAAAGCCCAAATCCATCCCGAAGTTCCATTCTTTGGTTGTTTCCCATTTGATGTCGGGATTGCCCATTTGACTGAGGTAAACACCTTTGGATTCCGTATCTCCAAATTCGTTGTTGTTGCCCACCTGATAGTAGCTGATGGCACGGTTGCCGATATTGGAGTTACCCGTTTCGCCATAGCTTGCGCGTAACTTACCGTTGGAAAGAACGGTCTTCAGCGATTCGGCAAACGCTTCATCCAAAAAACGCCATCCCAAAGCAACGGACGGGAAGTAACCCCAGCGGTTATTCTCCGCAAAGTTGGACGCACCGTCCGCACGGAAGGTGGCAGTCAGCAAGTAACGGTCTTTGAACGTATAATTGATACGCCCGAAGAAGGAAGCCATTTCGTCTTTTGTCTTTGTGGAACCTACCCAAGGTTTGGCGGCACCGCCTGCGCCGATATTGTTGTAGAGAAAGCCGTCGATGAGGAATTGGTTGTTTCCAGCATTGAGTCTTTCGTAGTTGAAGGATTGAAAGGAGTAGCCGCCGACAACGCTGAAACTGTGGTCGTTTATCTGCTTCACATAGGCTGCGGTCAGTTCCATCAGGTAGTCGGACTTGTCGGACTGGTTGATGTCCGCCCGCCCACCTTCCTTTTGTCCGTACAGAGTGGTTTTAGGCATATATACGCCCCGCTTCTGATAGTTGCGGTCGATACCGAAGTTTCCTTTCAGCTTCAAGTCTTTGATCGGTTCTATTTCAAGGTAAGCGGTAGCCAATACCCTTTCCCGCGTTGTATTGTCGGTTATGTCCAACAAGGAAACGGGATTGGGCAGGAAGGCGGCTTGCGTATTCAGGTTGTAATTGCCTTCCCCGTCTTTCACGGCAAGGATAGGGCTGAACTGGGCAGCGGCAACCATGACGGGTGCATTCTCATTCTGCGACGAACCCAAAGGCACATTGTCATACTTGTTCCGGGAAAGGGTGAGGTTGATGCCTGTCTTGACATATTTGCTCAACTTCTGTTCCAGATTGACACGTCCCGTATAACGTTGCAGGGAGTTGTTTTTCAAAACACCTTCCTGATTGAAGAAGTTGCCGGAAACGAGATATTTCGTATGTTCATTTCCTCCGTTGATAGAAACATTGTGCTGTGTCTGAAAACCGGCGCGGGTTACTTCATCAAACCAATCGGTGCTGTTTGCCGGATTGGCTATCTGCGCAGCTGAATAAAGGTAATTCTCTTCCGGAAAAGCAACCGTTGCATCACCATATACATCGGCTTTGTTTACACGCATCCAGTCTTCCTTCGTATAACGGTTGGTCTGTGTCATAAAGTCGGAAGCACTCAGCATATCATACTTGCGGGCAATGCGTTGAACGGAAGCAGTTCCCGAATACTGTACCTTCGGTGCGCCGTTGCTCCCTTTCTTTGTGGTAATGATGATTACACCATTGCCGGCACGGGCACCGTAGATAGCCGTTGAGCTTGCATCCTTCAACACCTCAATGGACTCAATGTCGTTCGGGTTGATTGATGCCAAAATATTATCGGTGTTCCCATTTTCATATTTCCCTCCGCCCAAATTGCCGGAGGCACTGACCGGAAAGCCGTCCACGATAATCAACGGATCATTGCCCGCTCCCGTAGAAGCCGCTCCACGGATACGGAACTGAGCTTCCCCACCCGGTTGCGCACTGATTGTATTCACCTGAAGACCGGCAGCCTTTCCCGCCAACGCATGGCTGATGGTAGAAACGGTAGCCACCGGCGAGTCTGACATCTTGACGGAAGAAACAGCTCCCGTTAAATCTCTTTTCTTCATCGTGCCATAGCCAACTACGACCACTTCGTCCAACGCCTGCCAATCTTCCTTTAATGTAATGACGAGATTGCTCCTGTTGCCGACCGTCACCGTTTGTTCGAGGTATCCGATATAGGAAATACGCAGGGTGGCATTGGCGGGAATGTCCAAAGAAAACGCACCGTTAGCATCCGTCACCGTACCCGTATGCTCCCCTTCCACAATAACATTCGCACCGATAACCGGCTCACTCTGGGCGTCAATAACGGTACCCGTTACCGCCCTCCTTTGCTGTACGGAAGAAGGAGCATCCATACTCCCCACCGCATGAACGACTGTACTCGCCGTAAAACTCAACAAAGACACTACGAACGCAACAAGCATTCGTTTCATACTCTTTCGATTTTCTTTCATACTTCTCTTGATTTAAAACATTAATAAAAAAACACTTCCCGCACAGAAGGCTATTGCCTTGTACGCAGGAAGTGTCAGATTTTCAGGAATAATAAGGAGACAGAACACAGTCTCTATCAGACCGCTTGGAGATATTACCTAAATTACGCGCGAATGTGTGTGTTAGCATAATATCCCGCTATGCCAAACATATCTGCCGTTTTAACAATCAAGCTACATATTCCGCTAATCATACTACACTTTGTTTATAATATAGTCTGTATTCTAAACGGATGCAAAAATATATATAAATCTGAAAGCGGCAAATTATACCGGCAAGGTCAACGCATTAAAATTATTCGTGAAAAATTAATTCGTTATAAATCATACTTATATGATTCTTGTTTTTAACTGATGTTACGCAATTCTACCTTTCAGGACTTGACTGCATCCGGCGCGGATAGGTATACCAATCAAAGAATGTTAAATGCTAAAAGCTGCGTCCTAATACCCCTGATTCTGCTTCAATGACGGATTACGCTGCATCTCATTGGCTGAGACAGGCCACAGGAGATGCTTTTCCTGAAACGTCTGCCCCCAAGGGTTGGCAGCACCGATTACGTTTACAAACGCAGCCTTGCCCGGAGCGGTCGCCGTCGTCACCGGATACATGCGTGTGCGCTGGATGTCGTCCCATAACGGAGGTCATAGACGAGTTCACGCATACGCTCCTGCCATACTTCCTGTATAAAGGCTTCTTTCGACAGGCTTGTCAGGGAAGATACGATGTCGGTGGTGATTACTTCACTGTCTTTCTCATAAGTGATTGCGTAGGAGAAGAACTGGTCTTGCTGTGTGCGACGGACTGAGCCGCACCCTTACCCTGCGCGCCTTCCTCGACTGGCAAATCAACGAACCCCTCATCTCCAGCTCCGCTTTCCCCACCTCCAACGCCAACTACGGCATCAGCCTCTGCTTTTCCCTCACACAGTAATCCCCCAATCCTGTCTTTTTTCCAAAACCCGTCGCCATGTCTTTTCCATAATAACCTGTTATTACTTACTGATTTTACATAAAAGTGCCAGAGGATTACTTTACTTTTTTAATTTCATTGTAGATATGAATGGTCTTATCTGACAATTACTTTTCATACTTCGTGTTTTCCGTGCCTGTGCACCGGCGTTTTTTATATTTTATCGCAGAGAGATGACGAAAAGTTGAGACGAAATGGCAGCTATTCCCGCTTTTTTTGACGCAAAGTCTATGTATCATACACTTAAAGCCTCCGAATTAATGGTTAAAACGTTGGGCGAAATCAATTCCCACAGGTGGGAAAGGATTAGCCACCTGTGGGAAACAACCTCCCACAGGTGGGAAGGGATTAGCCGCAGGTGGGAAACAACCTCCCACAGGTGGGAAAGGATTAGCCGCAGGTGGGAAACAACCTCCCACAGGTGGGAAAGGATTAGCCGCAGGTGGGAAACAACTTCCCACAGGTGGGAAAGGATAAATTACGAAGGAAGAATATATAATATATCTGAAAATCTTACTTATTCTTTTGCTCCTTGCTTGACTGCATCAGCTCGTCCAACTCATGCACCGGTCGCTCAATATCATAAGGGACAGGCAATTTGGAAAACGTCTGAAAATAAAGCAGGCAGGCATCCTTCCACCACACGGCATCCTGCGCCTGTATCTTCAAACGGGACTGCACATGCCCGAACCGCTCTTCATCAACGTATTGCACCGCCTTGTCCCACGTCTTCTGATACTCGCGCACCTGCTGCACGCCGGAATCATACTTGTAACACAGCTCATCCCAAAACTGCCGCCCGCTTTTCATCTTATAATTCCAAGGCACATGATGAAACCACAGCAGGAACTTTTCGGGACAGGTTTTGACATTGCTCAGCTCTTCCCTCAGCGGTGAAAAATATTGTGAAATGGCATTGCTCCCCTTGTCCGTCCGGTCGAAACCGATACCGCGTGCCTCCGCCTGATGATAGTACGAGGGAAGCCAGTCGGGACGCGCACCCGGAATATCCGTCCAAGGTTCCGGCCCGTAATGATGACTCCATGCGAAAATATGATGCAATCCCAGCGGCATCATATAATCGACGGCTGTCTCGCGGGAGGTCAGCATCATGCTTTTGACCGGTTCGAGAAAGGCAGGGTCTTGCGAAAACGTCTGCCGAAGCCATTCGTCCGCAATCTCGTCCGCCGTCAGCCGGTGATTCCATGCCAGCCGTCCGAAGGCGTACCAGTTGGCTTGCGCAAAATGATGCCCGCACCAGTTGGTATCCTCTCCGATATTGGCAACGCCGGACACGGCAGTCAGCGGCTGGGGGAAAAGCGTGCCGTCCGTCACGGCGGCTGTGGTCGAACCTTTGCCGTTGCAATAGGTGTCACTGTCAAAAAACTCCTTCCACAGCGGTGCCAGAAAGACCAGATGATTGGAAAAGCCCAAATATTCCTGCGTGATTTGAAATTCCGCCATCAGCGGGGTTTTCTTCATCGCTCCGAACAGCGGACTGAACGGTTCGCGCGGCTGAAAGTCGATAGGCCCGTTCTTCACCTGCACAATCACATTATCCGCAAACTGCCCGTCCAACGGCAGAAACTCCAGCCCCGCCTGCTTGGCACGGTCTTCATTCGAGGGACTGTAAACAAAGGCGCGCCACATCACAATCCCGCCGTGAGGCTTCAAGGCTTCGGCAAGCATATTGGCACCGTCGGCATGAGTGCGACCGAAATCCTGCGGGCCGGGCAAGCCCTCGGAATTGGCTTTCACCAGCAAGCCGCCGAAATTGGGGATGATGCGGTATATTTCGTTTATTTTATCCTTCCACCATTTGCGCACATCGGCGTTCAAGGGGTCGGAAGTCGGGAGTCCGCCCAGTTGCGCCGGCGATGAGAAGTTAATGGACAGGTACACCTTTATATGATACGGTTGCAATTCATCGGCAATGACTTTCACCTTGTTCAGCATTTCGGCGGTCAGTATTTTGGGCGAGGCATTTACATTGTTCAAGACGGTGGCATTGATGCCAATCGAAGCGTTCGCGCGGGCATACGCCTTGTATCGCGGGGACAGTCGCCCCGGCAACTCGTCCCATTTCCAAATAGACTGCCCGGCATAGCCGCGCTCCACCGAGCCGTCCAGATTGTCCCAATGGTTCAGTATTCGGATGTCGTACAGCGGCGACTCCCTTATATTCAGCGTACCCTCTGCCTTTCCCGTTTCCTGCAAGCGCAACAGGTGATAAGCTCCGTAAAGCAAGCCTTGTTCTGTGGCAGAGGTAATGGTGACACCCGTTGTCCGGTTGCCTGCAATCAAATAGCCGTCCTTTAACGCGCGAATATCCTTTGACTGGGCAATAACCAAATGGACAGGCGCGCCTGTCCACTGTGTTTGCAGTTCATTCACGACAATATCAATTGTCGGGCTTTTCTCCGCATCGTAAACGACCTGTGCATTGGCATCGGCTTTCGCCCGCAGCCAGAGGCGGCTACCGTCCTCCGCCTGTACTTGAAAGGCAAAGAGGGGGAGTAGGATAAGGGGGAGTAGTTTTTTCATGTGTAAATAATTCGGGCGAAAGTACAATTTTATTTGTTTCTAAATGTATCACTACTTTTGTCTGATTTTTTGACAGGTTCGATAATTCAACCGCTTAATTATATCCTAACTGATGTTATGCAGATGCCCCAAAGGGGTAAAAGATTTCAGCCCAACGTAAAGCGAAGCGGCACGTTGGGTTTGAGATAAATACATATCAATAAAGTCCTGACAGGACGATACAAATTTCAAACGATGATTATATGCCGCATAAATTATTCGGTCGTCCTTTCCCCCACATTCCGCTTCGCTGCATGTGGGGCTGAAATCTTTTGCCCCTTCGGGGCATTTGCGTAACGTCGGTGATAATTTTGAATGAACCATTGATATAAAGGGTATGCAGATAAAGAATATACTACTGTTGTTTGTTCTGACGGTCGGGACAGTAAGTTGTTGCCATGATTTGCCGGCAGTTGCAGAGCCGGAGGTTTCCCGCACGGTGTTGGTGTATATGGCGGCGGACAATAGTCTGAGTTCCTTCGGATATTCCAATATCGACAGCATGATGGCAGGGGCGGGCAGCGACAGGCTGAAGGGCAATCTGCTGGTTTATTTTGATCCGGCAAATGATACGCCCCGCCTGATTCAGATAAGGAAAGGGGCAAGGGGTGTTGTTGAGAAGTTTGCCGTAAAGGATTATCCCGAACAAAATTCCGCTTCGGTTGAGGTGATGCACGGGGTGATTGACGATGTGATAAACGATACGCGATTTCAAGCCGACAGCTACGGGCTTGTCCTGTGGAGTCACGGTACGGCTTGGTTGCCGTATGATTGGCGGGACAGGCTGCGTTCGTTCGGGCAGGACGGTTCGCATTGGATGGAAATCAATGAACTTGCTGCCGCCTTGCCGGATGACAGGTTTGATTTTATTCTTTTCGATGCTTGCTATATGGCGAATGTGGAAACGGCGTATGCGCTTCGCCATAAAGCACGTCATATCATAGCCTCTGCCACAGAAGTGATGGGAAACGGTTTCCCTTACGGGCAAATCATTGAGCCTTTATTTAGAAAGACGGCAGATTTGGAAGAGGTCTGCCGAAAGTTTTTCGACTATTATAATAATCAAACGGGATTCAACCGTTCGGCAACCGTGGCGATCATTAACACAGAACTATTGGACAATCTCGCGGATATATCCCGCGCAATCCTGCAAGGCAGGGATAATGATATTTCCTCTCTCCCACTTGACCAACTGCAACTGCTGGATTATGTAGACGGCAACCGGCATTTTCTCTATGACTTCGATGATGTGATGAGCCGGCTGGCTTCTCCCGAACAATACCGCGCCTTTCAAAAAGCCCTATCGGAGGTGGTAACGTATAAAAGAACAACGCCGCAAGCTACTTATATGCTTAATGCGGCGGTTCTTGATATTCATCGCTTTTGCGGGATGTCCGTATATGTTCCTCAACAGGCGTTCGGGCTGTTGAATGAATGGTACGAGGGGTTGGAATGGTACGGGTTATGGCATACGGATAGTGATTTGCATGATTGATGTTAATTGTCAGGCACCCGGTATCCTTGTCTGGTAAAAACCATAGGGTTAATATAACTGTGTTTCAGGTTCAAAGGGAACTGGTCACAAATTGTGACCGGTTCTTTCCATTTTTTTCTGATAACAGATGTTACGCAGATGCCCCGAAGGGGCAAAAGATTTCAGCCCCACATGCAGCGTAGCGGAATGTGGGGTTAATGGTGATACCGGTAAAGAAGTCCTGATTTGTATCGTTCTTTAGGACTTTATTGATATGCACTTGTCTTATAACCCCACATTCCGCTACGCTGCATGTGGGGCTGAAATCTTTTGCCCCTTCGGGGCATCTCGGAATTTGCGAAATCAATGCACTAAAAATACTTCCTTGTGTCTTCTTGTTTTCCCGCTGTCGTGATACAGTTCTATATATAATATGTAGAGACCGGAGGTGAGTTTGCTTCCGTTTGAGCTTGTGCCGTTCCAGAGGAGTTTGCCACTTGTGCCTGTCAGTTCATTGTCGGAGATGTCGGCAACGCGGCGGCCCGATAAGTCGTAAATGGAGGCGCGGCAGCTGTATCCCGATTGGTCGAGGAGATAAAGGATAGCGTATAAGCCTGTTTCATGGGAATACTGCGGTTTGCTTATTCGGGTAGGCTGTTGTTCGCCGGATGTTTTCCCGTATTGCGAGTTTCGGCTGCCCGGAGTACCATAGCCTGACGGAGAGGAAGCTGATGTCCAGTTGGAGGCATCTTGCGTGGCTGCTTCCGGGTCGATGCGTTCCAAGGAGACCCCCTTCTCTTCTTTAATGAGAGAGGTGTGCCATTTGGAAGAATACGACAGTTCGTCAATCACCACGCCGTCAGTTGTTCGGAAAAGTACAAGGGTCGCGTTGGTATTAGCCAGTACGGGAAGTTTCAACGTGTGGATATTCTCAGGGCGGGGGATATGATAGAAGTCGGTTACACCTTTTGCATCCTTTGTCAATACGGCATATTCATCCGCTGGCAACAGAGCAGAGATACTTGACAGCGGATAGCGTGTGCTTAAACTCCCGTCAGTCTTTCGTGTGGCAATGGATAAACCGGACAATGGAAGTTCCTTGCCGGAACGGTTGTACAGTTCGATGTATTCGCTGCCGTCAGGATAAGGGTTAGGCAGTATCTCGTTGAATATAATATCATTCGGTTGGACAGCAGCAGGGGTAGCAGGGACTTCGGGGGGTTCGGGTTCGGCAGGCTTTTCAGGCAGAGATGAATTGGAAGCTCCGGGTGTACCGCCGCGATAATCGGACGATAGCTGCCAGCTTTCGCCCTGCCTTTCCCAAGAAACTCCGGCGGATGCTTTCTTGTAAATAACCTGATCTATGACAGCTCCCGTTGCATCGTAAAGCGATAATTCTTTTCCCGTGTTAGCCAAGACGGGAAATTTGGCTAACGGCATGGCGATTCCCGCACCCGCTTCTATATCTTTTCCTTCTCTGTATAATACCAAATAAGTACCGCTTGCAAAGGGATAATCTTTGAGCATGATCGGTGCGGCGGTACCGTATCCGAATGAACAGCCTTGCAGAGAGAGGGTTTGTTGTGAAGCATTGTATAATTCTACATATTCTGTTTCTGGCAAGCCGCCTGCTCCGTTCGGGTCTGCCATTACTTCATTGATAAGGATGTATCCTTTTCCGATAGGGTCTGGATTTTCGGGTTCGACAGGTTCGGGAATCGGTTCCGGCTCTTCGGGGATTTCGGGTTCGGACGGCTCGACAGGCTTCTCCGGTTCAACGGGTGTCTCGTCTTCAAGGGTAAAGCGGTTGATATGGATATTGTCCGCATATTTATCCGTGTTGTGCTGGGCACTGAAATTGACGGCAATCATAAAACAGCCTTCCCTGTTGTCACTCGGTGATTTAAGCATAGCCTCCCCTTCCTTGTAAAAGTCTTGGTCGGAAAGGCATTTGCTGTAAACCGTGCACAGCCCGCTTTTATCCGTTGTCACCTTCACTTCTGCCTCTTGCGGATTCTCAAAAAGGGTACGCCCGTCCAGTAAGACCTCCGCCTTCTTGTTTCCCGTCTGGCGGCACAGGGCGATATTCTTTTTAGAATAGCCCAAGCGGATAAATACCGCCTCTTCCGGATTCTTCGTATCAGGTTGCAGACTCCAAAGGTAGATACGGAAATAGTTGGAAGTCGTTCCCTGATAATCATTCCGGATGGTAAACCGCCATTCATTGTCCAACAGAGGGACGGCAGACAGATAGAGCAACGCCTCGCCCTTAGCAGACGGCGCATTCAACTGCAATTCCCCTTTTTCATTGATTGTAAACTTCTCCGTATCCCCTTCCCAAGGATAAGCGGAGGTAACGCCGGAACCGGCAAACGTTTCCGCCAGCTGTGCCGATACACAGAGGGGAAACAACGCACACGCGAGTAGCCACACGATTTGTTTCATAATTAAAGTGTTTTGTTGGTAAAATATTACTTTTGCACCCCGATAAAACCAAGGATCAGGTCGTTAAGCCGTGACTTGATTAAATCGGGGTGCAAATATATACAAATACATTATTATATTGTCGTTACAATTAATTCGTGCTAAAATGAAAGCAGCAATTGTCGGAGTAAGCGGAGCAGTGGGACAGGAGTTCCTGCGTGTGCTCGGCGAGAGAAATTTTCCTGTGGATGAGTTAGTGCTTTTCGGGTCAGCCCGCAGCGCAGGACGTGTTTATACCTTCCGCGATAAGCAATACACCGTTAAGGAACTGAAACATAACGATGACTTTAAGGGTATTGACATAGCTTTCGTATCAGCCGGTGCAGGTACGTCCCTCGAATTTGCCGAAACGATTACGAAGCACGGCACCGTGATGATTGATAATTCCAGTGCCTTCCGCATGTACGATGATGTGCCTTTGGTCGTGCCCGAAGTCAATGCGGAAGACGCCTTAAACCGTCCTCGCGGCATCATTGCCAATCCCAACTGTACCACCATCCAAATGGTAGTAGCCCTGAAAGCCATTGAAAAGGTATCGCACATCAAGCGTGTCCACGTATCTACCTATCAGGCGGCAAGCGGGGCGGGAGCCAGTGCGATGGCTGAATTGACAAAGCAATACGAGCAACTGCTGAAAGGCGAAGCCCCGACAATCGAGAAGTTCGCCTGGCAATTAGCCTACAACCTCATCCCGCAGGTGGATGTTTTCACCGAAAACGGCTACACCAAAGAAGAAATGAAGATGTATCACGAGACGCGCAAAATCATGCACTCCGACATCGAAGTCAGTGCCACCTGCATCCGTGTCCCCGTAATGCGTGCCCACAGCGAAACCACTTGGGTAGAAACCGAACGCCCCGTCAGTGTAGAAGAAGCCCGCCAGGCCTTCTCTGCCGCCGAAGGCGTCATCCTGCAAGACAATCCCGCCGCAAAGGACTACCCCATGCCCCTGTTTGTTGCCGGCAAAGACCCCGTATATGTAGGTCGCATCCGTAAAGACCTCGCCAATCCGAATGGCTTGACTTTTTGGACGGTAAGCGACCAAATCAAGAAAGGGGCAGCATTGAATGCGGTGCAAATAGCAGAATACTTGCTAACGGTTAATGGATTAGATGTTACGCAAAAGTCCTGAAAGGACGAGGATTTCAGCCCCACATGCAGCGGAAGCGGAATGTGGGGTTAATAAAAGGACGACAGAATAGCTTGTGCGACACATTATATAATCATCGTTTGTATTTTATATCGTCCTGTCAGGACTTTATCGGTATGTATTTACCTTAACCCAACGTGCCGCTTCGCTTTACGTTGGGCTGAAATCCGGCATTCCTTCGGAATTAGCGTAACATTAAACAAGCGCAAGGATTTCTACCGGCTTGCTTACAATGTAATCAGGGTGGAAGGCTTCCAGTTCGGCACGGGGGCGAAAGCCCCAGGTAACGCCGCAGGAGACAACTCCGCTGTTAATTGCCGTTTGCATGTCCACGCCGGAATCACCTATGTATAGCGTTTCTTCCTTCTGAACGGCGGCGGCTAAAAGGATGTCGTAAACGATTGCCGGATCGGGCTTCGGGGCGACGTCTTCCCGTTGCCCCAATACGCTGACAAAAGATATTTCGGGGAAGTAAAAGTCGGTCAGTTTACAGGTTGCCACATGGTATTTGTTGGAAGCAACGGCAAGGAGGATACCCCATTTCTGCAACTGCCACAACAGGTCAAAGATGCCGGGGTAGGGAGCCGTGTGGTCAGTGTCGTGTTCCTTGTAATAAGGCAGGAAAGACTGGCGAATGCGGAGAATGTTCGCTTCCGTCCTTTCCCCTTCGGGAAGTGCCCTTTCAAATAGTTTATTGATGCCGTTGCCGACGAAGAAGCGGTAGGCTTCTGCCGGATGGACGGGAAAACCGTTTTGACACAGAGCGTAGTTGGTGCTGTCTGCCAAATCGGCGATTGTATTCAAAATCGTTCCGTCCATATCAAAGATGGCTAACTTTATCATGCTGTTTTTAGTTTGGATGCGGCAAAAATAAATGAAATAATCATAACATGCAGGGTAAATCAATGCACCATACGGACACAATCAAACAACTGATCAACGAAGGAAAGACGGAAGAGGCTGTCCACCTGTCGGATGCCTTCATTGAGAAAGGCGAAGCCTCCGACACCGTCTGGTATTTGCGCGGGAATGCCTGCCGCAAGCAGGGCGACACGCGGCAGGCACTCAACAGCTATCTGCGTGCAATGGAATTAAATCCCGACAGTCCTGCCCAACAGGCCTATAATATGCTGATTGACATCCTGAACTTCTACAACAGGGATATGTACAATCAATAATCAAAGGGATATATATACCTTAATGTGTTTGCCCTGTTTTGCCAACCTCAAATGAATATTTAACCTATATTTGCGGCGAATTTTGAACAAAATAGAATAGGCAATGTCTGTCAAGTCGTATATCGAATCAAATAGGGAACGTTTTTTGGATGAGCTGTTTTCGCTGGTGCGTATTCCCTCTGTCAGTGCCAAACAGGAGCACAAGCCGGATATGGAGGCTTGCGCCCGCCGCTGTGCGGAAATTCTGCTTTCGTCGGGAGCGGACAGGGCGGCGGTCATGCCGACAAAGGGGAATCCTGTGGTGTACGGCGAACGGATTGTTTCGCCGGATGCGCCGACGGTGCTTGTCTATGCCCATTATGACGTGATGCCGCCGGAACCGCTGGAACTGTGGAACAGCGATCCTTTTGAACCCGTCATCCGCGACGGGCGTATGCAGGCTCGCGGCATTGACGACGATAAGGGGCAGGCTATGATACAGGTGAAAGGCTTTGAAACGGCTTTGAAGGAGGGACTGCTTGCCTGCAATGTGAAGTTTATCCTTGAAGGCGAAGAAGAGATTGGGTCGCACAGCTTGGATGCCTTTTGCACGGAACATAAGGATTTGCTGAAAGCCGATATTATATTGGTGTCCGACACGAGCATGGTGGGTGCCGACACGCCTTCGCTTACCACCGGACTGCGCGGACTGGCGTATTGGGAGCTGGAAGTAACGGGACCAAACCGCGACCTGCATTCCGGTCATTTCGGCGGAGCCGTAGCCAATCCCGTCAATGTATTGTGCAACCTGTTGGGCGGCATAACCGGCGCAGACGGGCGCATTGCCATTCCCGGCTTTTACGATGATGTGGAGGAACTCTCCCCTGCCGAGCGGGACATGATTGCCCGCGTCCCTTTCGATGAGGAGAAATACAAAGCCGCCATTGATGTAAAGGCATTGTCCGGCGAAGAAGGATATTCCACGCTGGAGCGCAACAGTTGCCGCCCTTCTTTCGACATCTGCGGCATTTGGGGCGGCTATACGGGGGAAGGCTGCAAAACCGTACTCCCTTCCAAGGCATACGCCAAAGTATCCTGCCGTCTGGTGCCTGCCCAAGACCATACGAAAATATCCCGCCTGTTTGAAGACTATATCCTCCGCACGGCTCCCGATTGTGTGACCGTCAAGGTAAGAGCCGCGCACGGCGGACAGGGCTACGTCTGCCCCATTGACCTGCCGGCTTACCAAACGGCGGAAAGAGCCTTCGGCATTGCCTTCGGTGCCAAACCGCTTGCCGTCCGCCGCGGCGGCAGTATCCCTATTATCTCCACCTTTGAACGGATATTGGGCATCAAAACCATCCTGATGGGCTTCGGGCTGGAACAAAATGCCATCCATTCGCCCAACGAGAGCTTCCGCCTTGACTACTTCTATAAGGGAATAGAGGCTGTGGCGGAGTTTTACAGGGAATATACAACAGTACACAGAATATGAGAGCAACACTTTTATTGCCGCTTGCCATCCTTTGCTTCAGTCTGTCGGGTACGGCACAGGATAATATTTACGTAACCGAATACAGTGAAGATCTCGTTGTCAATACCGGTGCCTCTTGGGAGACCTCCGTTTCTTTGAACTTTGCCCTGTTAAAAGCAAAAAGCGGGGACACGCTCCGTCTGGCGCAAGGCTGGTATCGTACCCCTTCCAACGGCGCTGCTTTTCCGGTAACCAAAAGCCTGACACTTGTCGGCGGCTATAAAAGAGGACAGTCAACGCAGGAGGAACCGAGCGGAGACGCTTCGACTACTATTCTCTACGGTCGAAGAGCAGCGGATGAAAAGCGTGCAAACAGGCGTGTAATGATCATTATCGGCAAGGAAAACGAGCCTGTACGTGTGACTGTTAATAATCTGACAATGACCGGCGGAAACGGGGATAACGACTGGCCGGGCTTTATTGATGATGCCCGATTGGAGAATGCCGACGGCGGAGGCGGGTTGCTTAATTGCTTTGCGGTGACGGTATTGCGGGATGTTATCATTAAAGATAATATGACTTCCGGTAACGACAGGGATGTCGATGATTATACGAGCTACGGCGGCGGAATATTCAACCTTAAAGCCGACCTTACCATAACCGGCAACTCAATCATAAAAGATAACAGAGCCGGCTCAAAGGGAACACGGTACGGATTTGGCGGCGGGATTTGCAACCTGAACGGAACCCTCACTATCGACGAAAACACACGAATAGAAAACAATACAGCCTCTTACCTTAGTTCCGTCAGCAAGTCCGGCAGCGGTTACGGCGGCGGAATATACAGCGGCGGAGACGCCGGAACGCGACTTGTCGTAAAAAGCGGTACAATCATCGGCAACACAGCATTGGATAACCCCTTCTCCTCTTCTTTGTCCGGATATGGAGGCGGCATTGCGAATGACCGGTACGCCCGTGCAGATATACATGCGGAAACGGTCATAAAAAACAACACAGCCTCTAACAGTTTGGCAAGTGGTTATGGCGGCGGAATATCCAACAGCAATTCCGGCTATTTGCAGGTAAGCGGCGTATTCATAGAATCCAATATCGCCATGTCTAACCCGTCAGGCTCTTCTGCTTCTTTCGGCGGCGGGATTTATTTTGAAGGATTGGACTTATTCAGCTGGACTGAGACGGCTGTTATCAAAAGCAATATAGCGTGCAGCAACAGCCGGATAGGAGAAAACATTTATCCGGAAATTGCCCACACAGTCGAGATTCCTGCCGGCAAAGAATATACCGTCAGCCCTCGTGGAGCCGGTACCTATGCGGTTAAGAAAGGGAGTACATTCCATTTTTCCCTGACGATGGAAGACGAATATAAAAGAGTTGTTCCGATTGTCACGGCAAGTGTCGGCAGCCTGCAGGCTGCCGACATTGAAAACGACCTGACGTATCCGTTCTCCATACTGCCTTCCGGCTATTCAACCGTTGGCATTAACACAGAACACTATACCGTCACGTTTGCCGAACCGCCGCAGGGTGTCTCCTTTCCGACACTTCAATCGGGAGAAGATCATGTTTTCGTCGGCAAGGAGTATAACCTCCTGCTGAAAACAGATGATAATATCTATGCGACACCGGTTGTCACGGCGAACGAAGATACTGTGCCCATGACAGGCAAGACAGACGAAAAAACGTATCGGTATTTACTGACGGGAACGAGTAATAAGACTGTCCGCGCCAAATTATACAGCCGTGCCGTCACGTTTGCCGACCTGCCGGCGACAGGCGTTACCCTCGAAACGTATCAGGCGGGCGTATGCCATGTGCCGAGCGACAGCCTGTTCGCTTTCACCTTGACGGTAGATGATGAATACAAAAGCATCACACCGGTCGTTACGGCAAACGGCAGAACCCTATCTCCGATTGACAGCGAAAACCAAACCGTTTACCGGTATGCTCTCAGGGAAACGGAAGATTCGGTTCAAATCAAATTCGACTTCTATACCGTCACCCTTCCCGAACCGCCGCAAGACATTTTCCTTCGGTCACACCGGCCGGGGACATACCATGTGCCGGAATCCGGCACGTTTGACTTCAAGCTGACAACCGATGACAAGTATAAGAATATGGCACCGGGCGTCACGGTAAACGGTCATGTCCTGCTCCCGTCCGACAGGATAGACGAAAAAACCTGCCTGTATTCCCTGACGAAGGCTGCAATGGAGACCGACCATGCAGTTATCGGGATTGCCGACTATCATGCCGTCACACTTTCTGCTCTGCCGGAAGAGATTTCTTATCCGACACCGTATAGCGCGGGACTCAATTATGTTCCTTCCGACAGGGATTTGGTTCTTACGCTTGTGCCGAACGAGCGTTCCGCCGGAGCCGGACTGACAGTCGTTGCCGATAGCGACACGCTGGGTTCCGTCAGGCTCAACAACGGAGTGTTCACAGTGATTATACCCAATACCACGAAAGATATTTCCGTAACCCTCTTATGGTCTTACAGAGTAACCCTCATGGTTTCCGATTATGTCGAAACGGACATTCAACCCGGTGAATATGTTGTTCCTGCCGACAGTGGTTTTGTTTTTGCACTCCTCCTGCATGATGAATACAGAGACTACACCCCGGTTGTCCTTGCCAACAGCCATACGCTATCTACCATTTCAGCCGAAAGCAAGCGAAGGTACACCGTGACCCTGCCAAGCGTCAGGGAAAACACCGAGCTGCAAATCAAGGTATATTTAACAGATGCCTCTTTCATCCCCGAAAAGGCAGTGAAGATATACAGCGGTGCCGGCAGCCTTGTCATCGAATCCCCGGCAGGGGAAGTGCCCGTAACCGTCTGTACCCTTACAGGCCGCATCAAGGCAGAGCGGGCGGTAACCGGAACGGAAAGCATCGCCCTGCCCGCAGGCATATACATCGTGAAAGCAGGAACAGAAATACGGAAGATAGCGGTTAATCACTGATAAGAATATGACACAAGGCAATCCCACTGTTGCGGGGTCAGCAATCAGTAACAAACCCCTAACAGGGTTTCAAACCCTGTTAGGGGTACGTAGCCGTCAGGAGAAGATACGAAGCCATCAGGAAAAGAGACGAAGGCATCAGGAAGAGGTACGAGGTGCCCGTCTGAAGAGACTAAGCTCTGAGTCTTTTCTCCCAAGCTCTCAGCCTTTTCTCCCAAGCCTCCATAATTAGAGACGAAGCGCCTGGGAGATAAGCCTAAGCGTTTAGGCTCTTAAAAGGGGGGTTTGGAGGTAAGGACAGGGGGGTCGGAGAAGGTCCTTTTGACCGTTCTGAAGAGACTAAGAGCTTAGGCTTATCTCCTCAGAGCTTCGTCTTATCTCCTCAGAGCTTCGTCTCTAATTATGGAGGCTTGGGAGAAAAGCCTGAGCATCTCGTCTCTAAAGAATAAAAAAAGGCGACTATATCTAACTTTACAGAACCCCTAACAGGGTTTCAAACCCTGTCAGGGGTAAACTATTCCGCTTCGCTGCATGTGGAGTACAGCGCGGCTCACTACTTAATCGTTATTATGAGACATTTATTGGCACTTTCCGCCCTCTGCTTCAGCCTGTCGGGCACGGCTCAAACCATTTATTATGTAAGTCTGAACGGGAATGACCACAACTCCGGTATATATCAGGGGTTGCCCGTCACATTGTACGCTGCCTTGTCCAAAGCCGAAGACGGAGACACCATCTGCATAGCCCAAGGGCATTATTATGTGAATGCCGACCGCGGTTCATGGGAGGTTACCAAAAGCCTGACAATCATCGGCGGTTACGATGGAAGCTTTTCTGTGCAGGATAATCTGCACGGAAACGCTTCTACTGTTTTGCACGGACGGACAACAGCGAACACCGATGGAGCAAACAAGCGTGTCATGAATATTGCCGGCTCAGAGGATCACCCCGTCTCTGTCACCATTGAAAACCTGACAATGACAGATGGAAACGGGTACAAAGACCGACCGACTATTATTGCCGGTGCGGTTAAAGCCGGCGGTTGCGGGGGAGGCCTGTTTAATTATCACGCCGAAACGGTATTGCGGAATGTCATCATTTCAAACAACTGGGCTTCCGACAACTCTGACAACGGCTACGGCGGCGGAATATTCAACGCCGCGGCTACTCTTACAATAACCGGCAACTCTGTCATACAAAACAACAATGCTTCCAAAGGAACGGGTGCCGGCTACGGCGGCGGAATATACAATAGCGCGGAATCTGTTTTGAATGTGGACAACAGCTTCATCCAATCGAATAAAGCCGTCAGTAATCCGAGAAACCCCGAAGCCGGTTATGGAGGCGGTTTGCTCAACGGTCGTCAAGGATTTGTCATGCTGAATGCCGGGACCGTCATAAAAGATAACTCAGCCACCGTCGGGACAGGAGAAGGCGTCGGCGGCGGAATAATGAATGATGACGGATTGATGCACCTTTCAGGTGTCCACATAGACGGGAATATAGGGATTAACAACCGCTCCAGTATCGCTTCGGGAGGTTGCGGCGGAATATATAACGAGAAAGGAATGTTGGATTGGGATGATTCGGAGAACGTTATAAAAGACAACATCGGCAATACCGGTTCCCGCATAGAAGAGGCGGTAGATCACATCTATAATCCGAATGACTATGACGATGCAGCATACTGTATCGTTGTTCTTTTCGATGCCGACCATGTCACCTCCAATCGGGGAGCAGGGTCTCATCTGTTCAAGATCGGAAATACTTTCACCTTAACCCTGACGCCGGAGGAACACCTCAAAAAGGTACAGCCGACCGTCACATCGGGCGACAGGGATGCAATCGCGACCTTCATCGACGATAGTATGGGCATTTACCGGTATTCACTGCTGATAACCGGCAATGCGACTGTGCAGATCCATTTTAATGAACGCTCCGTCACACTGTCCGCTCTGCCACAGGGTGTCTCAATGACAACAGGTCAGCCGGGAAAATACTTTGTAGCTGTCGGCAGCACATTCCGCTTCACCCTGAAAATTGAGAACTCGTACAAAAACTCCTTGCTGGTTGTCATAGCAAACGACAACATTCTGTATCCGGTCGAAACGGACACGGACGATAATACCTATCAGTATTCGCTTGTGATAAATTACAACACGGACATTCAGATACGGATGAGCAGCTGTACCATTACGCTCGCCGACCCGCCGAAAGGCATTGTTTCCATGCTGCCCCCGCCGGGAGAATATATTGTTACCGCCGACAGCCGGTTTGACTTCGCTTTGAAAACGGAGGACAAGTTCAAAAACATCGTGCCGATCGTTACAACGGGCGGTAATACTGTAACCCAGACGGGCGGGGACGGTATGTTCTACTATTCGATTAGAGTGGTAGAGGATGCAATCGTGCAGGTGATCGGGTTTGATTACCATACCGTCACGATTCCCAACCCGCCGGAAGGTATTTCCGTCAATCCTCTGCCGGGCAGCTATTATGTTCCCTTCGGCACTACGTTTGACCTCGTTCTGACAGCATCGGACGATACGTATAACATACACGAATTCGCGAATTCGGTTCTCACGGCAAACGGTGATGTCTTGCAACCGTTGCCCGACAGCGAAAACGGCGTTTACCGGTATTCGCGTGAAATAACGGAGAGTACGGCGATACAGTTCAATCAAAACTTCCACATGGTCACACTGCCCGAACGGATGTCGGAAGGCGTTTCCGTCAGCCCCCAACCGGGCAACTACTTTCTTCCCGTCGGCAGTCCGTTTGAGTTTACCCTGACAATGGGAGGCAAATTCAGTAGCGTATCCCCGTCAGTCAGTGCAAACAACGACGTCTTGCTTCCGTCTGACAGGGAAGACAACGTTTTTACATACACACTGCCGCCGACATACGATCACGTGCTTGTTCAAATTAGCGCAAACTATCATACCGTTACGCTTTCCAACCTGCCGAGAAGTATCTCTGCTTCCCTTCAAGCGGGAGACTATATTGTGCCTGACGGCGGCAACTTCATATTCACACTCCGTCCGGACGAAATCTTCCACGCTGCCAGCCTGACGGTGACGACCGACAGAGGCTTGCTGTATCCTGTTAAGAGTGATGACGAAACATACACGGTGATAGTGTCCGACGTGACAAAAGACATGACCCTTATCCCCGCTTTGCACTATGAGGTGACGATACACCCGGCCAGTCAGGTCAGCATAAACATCAACTCCGGCAAATACAGTGTACTCCCCGGCAGCGACTTTTCTTTCATGCTGAAGTCGAACAGGCAGCCCGCCGATGCCCCGTCAGTGACTGTCAACGGCGACCTGTTGAACCTCTATTCTGTCGGAAACGGAGGATGGCACACCGCCGTCCTGTCGAACATCCTGCAAAACATCGAAATACGGATTCTGCCCTGGTCAGACACATCTTCCCCTCTTCTTTCCGGCAATGCGGTGAAGATATACAGCCGGGGCGGCAGACTCCTCGTCATCGAGTCCCCTGCCGGAGAAACACCCGTAACGGTCTGCACTCTTACCGGTCGCATCAAGGCACAGCGGAAAGTAACCGGCACGGAAAGCATCACCCTGCCTGCCGGAATATACATCGTGAAAGCAGGAACGGAAGCGAGGAAAATAGCAATTCATTAATAGTAACAAGTCCGAGGGGACGGAAGATTTCAGGCATCTGCGTAACAGCACTGCCGGATGTTACAGTTCGCCACAGCTTGTTACAGACAGGCTGTCTCCTCTTGGAGAAACATAATCCTGTTGAAAACGATTTGCCGTATAAATTATTCAGTCGTTCTTTCAGAACTCCCTTGCCTGTGTCGTTCTTATGACCCCACATTCCGCTGCGCTGCATGTGGGGCTGAAATCCTGTATCCTTTCAGGATACCCCTGAACGGGGTCGTTCCTGTAACCCTGCCCTGAAAGGGCAAGAGATTTCAGCCCCACATGCAGCGCAGCGGAATGTGGGGTTATAAGGACAATACCTGGCAATGGAGTCCTGCAAGGACGCCCGATTTCAGCCCCACATGGAGCGCAGCGGAATGTGGGGTTACGGAAAGAGCGACACGGTGGAGTCCTGCAAGGACGATATAAATTGCAAATGATGGTTCACAATGCAATACATATTCGGGCGTCCTTTCAGAACTCCCTTGTCGCTGCCATCCCATTAACCCCACATTCCGCTCCGCTCCATGTGGGGCTGAAATCCTGTATCCTTTCAGGATACCCCTGACGGGGTCGTTCCTGTAACCTTGCCCTGCAAGGACGCCCGATTTCAGCCCCACATGAAGCACAGCGGAATGTGGGGTTACGGAAAGGGCGACCTAATGAAATCCTGAAAGGATGATACAAATACAAACCATATTTACAATGCAACCTG
>LBCX01000219.1 GCA_001657575.1 Bacteroidales bacterium Barb4 | reverse complement strand
AAAAACGAACTTACCTTGGTGGAACTCCTTCAAGAGAACGAAACAAGCCGCCTGCAGGAAATAGAAGCTCTGGTGGAAAACCGCAACTTCGCCTCCTACAACTTCCGCACGACGGGAACGGAAACGTCCCCCATATCCGATGAAGAATACAGGGCTATGGTGCGGCAAGGCATCAAACACTGTATGCGCGGCGACGTCTTCCAAATCGTACTGAGCCGCCGCTTCGAGCAAGCCTTCAAGGGCGATGACTTCAAAGTGTATCGTGCTCTGCGGAGCATCAACCCTTCCCCTTACCTTTTCTATTTCGACTTCGGCGGCTTCCGCATCTTCGGCTCCTCACCCGAAACCCACTGCAAAGTAGCCAACGGGCACGCAAGCATTGACCCCATTGCCGGCACTGCCTTCCGCACCGGCGACAACGTTGTGGACAAGCAGCGCACAGAAGACCTGCTTGCCGACCCGAAAGAGAACGCCGAGCACGTCATGCTGGTTGACCTCGCCCGCAACGACCTGAGCCGTAATGCGCACAACGTCCAAGTGGATTTCTACAAGGAAGTGCAATACTACAGCCACGTCATCCACCTCGTCTCCCGTGTAAGCGGAGACATCAACGCCGGCAGCGACCCGATAAAGACCTACATCGACACCTTCCCCGCCGGTACCCTGAGCGGCGCACCGAAAGTCCGCGCCATGCAACTGATAAGCGAGCTGGAGAAGCACAACCGCGGAGCCTACGGCGGCTGTATCGGTGTCATCGGCTTGAACGGCGACTCTCTCAACCAAGCCATCACCATCCGCTCCTTCGTCAGCCGCGGCAACGTCCTCTATTACCAAGCCGGTGCCGGCATCGTCTCCCAAAGCAACGACGAGCGCGAACTGCAAGAGGTGAACAACAAGTTGGGCGCATTAAAGAAAGCGATTGATTTGGCGGAGAAGTTGATAAATTAACGTTGGCTTGATACCATACCATCAAGGGTATCCTGAAAGGATACCGGATTTCAGCCCGACGTAAAGCGAAGCGGTACGTCGGGATCATAAGGACGATACCATCAAGGAGTTCTGAAAGAACGACAACATATTATATGTTGCATTTTGCATCGTTCTTTCAGAACTTACCTGATGGTGTCGTTTCTTGTGTAACCCCACATTCCGCTGCGCTGCATGTGGGGCTGAAATCCGGTATCCTTTCAGGATACCCCTTATCGGGTTATCTTTAATCAGACATTCCTGTAAAAAGAGAAGGGGACGTTTCACAACGTCCCCTCCCGATCCACAATTGTATAAAAAAGCAAGGACAGGCAAAACCTGCCCCTGTTTGTTTATCGAACGATAAACTTCGTAGCTGCGTTGCCGGCGTTCAGGATGTAGAAGCCCGGCGTCAGGGAGACAGCCTTTTGTACTTCATTGCCTGATACCGTAAACTTGGCAGCAATCTTTCCGTTCAACGATACTACCGTAGCGGTTGCACCGTTGAGATTTGTCAGTGTCAGCACGCCGTTGGCGTAAGATACGGAGGCCGGAACGGATGTAACGGTCTCGATCTTGCTGTCCTCGTTGAAGGTGAGGGTATGGGTGCCTGTGAAGTTCGTACCCGTCCCTGTGATGAGGGCACTGTAAAATTCGCCGTCGGTAGAGGGGGACAGGACAACATCATAGTCCTTGCTGTTCAGCTTGTGGTCGCCTACTATCAGCTCGCCCTTCAGGACTTTCAGCAACTCTTCCGGTGTTTCATATCCCGTAAAGGCAGGGGTGTGCCACTGCACGTCGGTTGCCACATTCGCCTTGTTGATTTTGAATGTACCTGCGGCAGCATGTTCGCCGTATTCGCCGAGACCTTCCACCCATATCACATAGTCGCCGGCTTCTACGCCTGCAAGGCTGTTCTTGCCGGTTATGTTTTCTCCGATGCTTTTGCCTTCATACAATACCACCTTAAAGTCGATGTCTTCCGTCAGGTTGGCAATCTTTACGGTCGGACGGAGTTCGGTACCCGTGAAAGTCGGTTTGTTGTCGGTCACTTCCGCCTTGCTGGCAAGGGCGTTCACGCTCTTTTCCACTACGTCGAAAGGCAGCGTAATGAATTTGGCAGCAGCGTCTGCGAACTTCAGGTTTGAATTCTTGGTAAGTACGATCTTCACTTCTTTCTTGGCGGCTGTCTGGGCAACGGAGACCGTTGTTTTTTCCGTATTGCCTGCTCCTTCCCCGAACAGGAAGTCGTCCGTGATCTCTTTACCGAACCTGCCGAATGAGGAAACCACATCGGAGCCTGTCAGTATAATCTTGCCGTCTTTGACTGTCTTGTTGATGATGCGGATTTTAGCATCGTCCACAAGTGCTTTTTCAATGGCGAAATACACGGGAACCTCGAAAGGTTTGAAAGCCTCTGCTACCGGTGCCGGTGACGTCAGCGTAAAGTTCGGGTTCGTTATCGTAATGACAGCCTTAGCCGTCTTCTTTGTCTTTCCGTCCTTGTCCGGCTGTCCTGCCCTTACATTTTCCGTAAAGACAACCTCTTCGTCATAATCGCCCGTTGTCAGGACGATGGGGTGAATGGTCTTTTCTGTGGTAAGCGTAAACTCGTCACGTTCAAGTCTTTGTTCCTGACCGTTATAGACAAGTTCCTTTTTCGGGGTAAAGACTAACTGATCCTGCAGGGGGAAAGGCAGAATTTCAAAGCTGACAAGCTCGTTGAAAAAGCGGTTTACGCCCGCAAATTTTATCACGTCCACTTCCGGCAAGTACGTACCGGCATCTTTCAGATTTCCATTCTTCCATGATACGGTAGCAGTCTGTTTTTCCTGTGTATACGCACCAGTCGCACCAACCTTTTTGCTCAAAGTGACTGTCGGCTCCTGTCTCTTGGCTGCATAATGATTTGATATCACAATGGTATCTTTGCCGGGCAGAGTGGTAGCTGAGTATTTGCCATCCTTCTCAACGTAAGCCGTAAATAAAGTTGCATCACTATCGCTGCCTCTCAAAGAAGATTCACTGCTCAACGCTACAAGGTTTTTCAGTTTCACATTGGGACCAAAAGCATCTATGGCAATACCTTCCAAACCGGTTGCATCCTGCAAGTTTATTACATAGTATTTGTCATCGCCGAAATCAGCCTTCGTTAACGTTCTCTTGAGTCCGAAGGGGATCGTTACCTTTATAGGAAAGGTCTCTGTTGTTCCGTTGCCGCTCAGGTTATAATCAACTCCAAGGCCTGCTTCAACACGGATTTCAATCTTCTTGGTGCCCGTATAGAGATTTATCCCTACAAGGTTAAATGTCAATAGCGTACTGTCAGCATTGACGGTAGTATCCTTTACTGTATAGGCTACACCTTTTTTCAGCTCTCCTTCTCCTTTTTTTCCCTTGATAAGGGCATTGACATCATCCGCACCATCCGCATACAAGCCTTTCAATACATCTATCAATGTACCTTTAGAAATGAAGCCTGTTCCCTTTGTCCCTATTTCCCAAGTAACATCCTTTGCAATGTCAATAAGAGGAACATTGGGGGTGTCTTCACCGGGGATGTCTTCACCGCCGCCGGCCGAGGAAATAGTAACCGTAATATTCACGCTGCCTATGACTGTGACTTTGTTGTTGGCGGTACCAGCCGTAAGAGGCACCGACACGGTGGTAGCATCGTCGGCTAAGGCGGGTACCGTTCCTATCGTGTAGTCAGTGCCTTTTGCCAGACCTTTAGCGGTTAATGCGGTCTCGATAGCCGCTTCCACAACTGTTTGCTCAGCCGATACGGCGGTAGCACCGGTACTAATTAAGTCGGCGAGGTCAGCCGGGCTAATCGTGAATGACACGCCAGTAAGAGAACCTGAGTAGTTCCCCGTTGCCGAGGCTTCAATCGTTGCGGTGCCGGTACCGGAAATATTAGTGCTATTCACTTGAATAGGAATAACAATATCACCTGCGACCAGTGTGTATGATGCTCCTAACGCATTAGTAAGGTCACTAAAGGTAAGCGTTGGTACCGCACCGGTGTACGTCTTATTTTTGATAGTAATATTTCCAGCCGCCAGTTCCTTCTGCGTAATAGCAAATGTTATCAGCTTCGCTACGTGCGGCGCAAGGGCTGCGTAATTAGTAGCGGCAGCACCGCCATCACTGAGTGTAAGTGCTACGCCTGTGGCAGGGGTAGCAGCAGTTGCATTCGTCAGTGGTGATATTGTCGGAGTGGCAGTGATAGAAACACTATTGATTGTAAATGTAAAGATAGTAGCATCAGGTGACTGTGTAGCACCGCTGTATTCTTTGGTCTGCGCAAGTGCAGCAGTTGAAGTAAAGAAAGCACCGCTTTCTGCATCACCTACAAGCCCGGTCACTGTTGCATCGGCATGAATAGACAATGCGGGAAACGTAAGCGTTTTGCTCGCATTAGTCAAGTCTATAGTACCGGTAAAAGCAGCAAGGATCTCTGCATCGTATGCTGTTACAGGGGTAGCAGGGGCAGGGAGCACTGTTTCGATAGTAGGCAGCGTAGCCGGAAATGCGAAAGTAACGGCACTTGCTCCACCTATCTTCACCAACTCGGCACCAGTTACCGCAGTAGCACCTGTAAGCTTATACACGGCTTTAACCTTAGCAAATTCAGTCGTTCCAAGAGCTGTTTCTAAAGTAGTTACAGCAGCTTCGGTGTAACCTGTGTTAGTACCACCAAATGTTAAAGATGCATCATCTGCGGTAGTCACCACAAAGGCATTTACAGCAGCGGGGTCGGTTTCCTCCCACGCGTATGCGCCACTAGCTAACTTGACCAGATATGCCTTATCCGCCCACGTGTTCCCTGATGCCGCAAACAGCAGCAGGGCAGTTACTAAAAAGTTAAATTTTCGTTTCATACGATTGCCTGTTAATTAATTATTAGTATTCGTTTATTTGTGTCATATCGTCGCGGGGGCAGCGACTGTACAGTCGCGGGGTACGAAACCGTGCAGTCGCGGGGTGCGAAACCGTGCAGTCGCGGGGTGCGAAACCGTGCAGTCGCGGGGTGCGAAACTGTACGGTCGCGGGGTACGAAACCGGCAAATTAAATGGGGGTATCTGCGCAGCATCAGCTTTTCACTCTGAGTTGTACGGGATAAC
>LBCX01000218.1 GCA_001657575.1 Bacteroidales bacterium Barb4 | reverse complement strand
ATAGACAGGTACATACAGAAGAAACAGGATGCAACCGATTGAAATAATCCCCGGCTTTCCACATGTGAAGGTCGGGGATTTTTTGATAACCGATGCGGACAACAGTTAGAAGAACAGTTAGAACGGCAGTTTTACTCTTATGAGGGGGAGGGATTTTATTGTACTATACTGATGCAAGCGGGAGTTGGAAACGGTAGATGGAAGCAAGGGTTTTTCACTTGGGATAATCGGGGATTTTGAGCGTAACAGCTGATACGGGCAGGGTAGTCAGTTCAAAATAAGTTTTGGCAAAACAGTTAGAAAACAGTTAGAAGGGGAAAAAGAAAGAGGTTAGATTTGTTGTCTAACCTCTTGTCTTTCAGCTGTCGGGGTGAGAAGATTCGAACTTCCGACCACACGCCCCCCAGACGCGTACTCTAACCGGGCTGAGCTACACCCCGCTCATTTTTCGGGGACAAAAATAGGTTGTTTCATTCAGATGCCAAAACTTTCACGGTAAAAATCTAATGAGTCGAGGATTTTTTCCCTGTCGGCGGTTTGATTGATCCGTACATCGCCTATACCGGCGAGGAGGGTGAAGTTGATGGTGCCGCCTTCGTTTTTCTTGTCGTGCGTCATCAGTTCACAGAGGGTGTCGTAATCGTTGCAGGTAAAGAGGGTGGGGGAGTAGTGAGTTTTGATGTAGTGGACGGTGCGGCTTAGTTCTGGCATGGGGAAAGCACAGAGTTTGTGGGAAAGGTAGAGTTCGCAGATGATTCCGGCGGCGACGGCATGACCGTGCAGCAACGGGGTGTGCTTTATGAATGAGAGGCTTTCGAGGGCGTGTCCGACGGTGTGCCCGAAGTTCAGGGCTTTGCGGATGCCTTTTTCCTTGGGGTCTTCCTTGACGATGCGTTCTTTGACGGCGACGGAGCAGGCGACCATTTGGTTGAGGGTGGTGTAATCCGGCGGGCTGTTCAGGTCGAGTGCAAGGACGGAGGCGTATGTTTGCGGCGAGCTGATCAGTCCGTGCTTGATCATTTCGGCGTAGCCGGACAATATGTTGTCCTTGTCCAATGTGCGGAGAAATCCGCAGTCGATGAAGACGGCGAGGGGGGGGTGGAAGGAACCTATTTCATTTTTCAAGCCGTTGAAATTGACGGCGGTCTTGCCACCTATGGCGGCATCTACGGAAGCCATCAGGGTGGTCGGTACGTTGATGGTTCGGATGCCGCGCTTGAAAACGGCTGCGGCGAAGCCACCCATGTCGGTAATCATGCCGCCGCCCAGATTGAGCAGTACGGAATCGCGGGAGGCTCCTTCGCGGGACAGGTGTGACCATATAAAGGAGAGTTGTTCCAGCTCTTTGTGGGTGTCACCGGAGGGGACTGTGATAAGGGGGGCATTTCGTATGGCGGGTATGTCCTGCAAGAGGGGGAGGCATTTCTGCTGCGTATTTGTGTCCGTGAGGACAAACAGTTTGTCGTGCGGCAGGGAGGATAGGTATTCCTGAAGTTCGGCTTTCAGGTCTTTACAGATAAAGGTGTTATTCATCATTGAGGATTGAGGGTTGACAAGAAACAAGGGGACAAAAGTACGACAGAGAACGGGACGGTGCGCTAAGGGTGGATGATGAACGGTTAATGATTAACATGTATTAGAGGGGATGGTTTAATTTATTAAATATCAGAGAAATGGTTGAATTACAGGCCTATTTCAATGTCCATGCGAAGGTAAAATGTTTTTTGGACGGAGGCAATACGGAGGCAATACGGAGACAACACGGAGGGATGACCTAAATGTAAGCGAGGCTACGTGTTGGGGTGTCATTTTGACAGGAGATAGGTTGTGAAAGAGGGGTGTTTTGAATGTATTTTGGGGCGAATGGTTGCATATTGTCAAAAACGGGAGGTTTTGAAGGGGTGAAAGATTTATTTATTATTAACTGATATATGAGGGTTGTTAACGGTTGGAGGGGGTGAATTAACAGTTGTTAGTTTAGATTTAATTGATAAATTTAATTAAAATTAAGATGTATTTAGGGCACTGATTATGCTGATTACACGGATAAGTATGGAAAGAACGACTGAATATTACAGGTTGCATTTTGTATCGTTCTTTCAGAACTTTCCTGACGGCGTCATCCGTAACCCCACATTCCGCTGCGCTGCATGTGGGGCTGAAATCCGATATTCTTTCAGGATGCCCTTGGCGGTATTGTTCTTATAACCTAGCATTCCGCTAACCCCACATTCCGCTGCGCTACATGTGGGGCTGAAATCTCCTGTCCCTTCGGGACGACTGTGAAACTTAATCTTATTACGTACTTAAAAACAAATAGAGGCGCACTATTTGCGCCTCTATTGTCATAAAGAAAAAATAACAGGGACAAGGATTTTGCCAATCTCTGCCACGGTTTCAACAATCCGAACCGACCCTATTTTTCCTCTAACTTGTCAAATTCAAAGACATAATTTTTATATTCAGGCTTCATTATTGTGCCTGTTGCCGCATCTACTCCAACATCGATAAGTTCCCAACTGAGCAGGTTTAAAAGTGATACAAAGTTAAACTTTTTACCAATCACCACAGTAGCAGGTTTATATCCCTGAATTTCTGCCTTTGCAACAGTTTTGCCAAAGCCTCTTTTCACCTTTGTCGTGTACGGGAACGACACATTAGAATGTTCTATTCCGTCAACCGTTAAGCTTGTCTTTTCATTCACATTTGAATCAAAAACGACACTGCTTTTAGATCCTGAAAAAATAGTAGCGCAGGAGCTAAACATGAAAACACAAAAAATCAATAAAACATTTTTCATACAATTGACCTCTCCCCCTGCCCCTCTCCACAGGAGAGGGGAGAAAGACAGAGGGGATACAGGGGGAGTTCGTAGGATTGGTTATTGAATTGAAACGGGAAAAAGGGAATAAAAAAAGACTGATTAGCAAAGGTGTTGCTAACAGTCTTTCTCCCCTCTCCTATGGAGAGGGGCAGGGGGAAAGGTCATAAATCCAAACGAAACTATGGTGATGCCTTTATTTAGACGGCGCAAAAGTCCGTGAAAAAAATGAACGGGCAAAGGAAAAGCGAAGGAAACAAACAGGAGAAACGAAATAATTTCATAATAAATATTACGATACGACAGCTGCGAAAGAGGCTGCAACCTGTACAAACAATATAGTGGCTATATTATTCGGATAACTGCTATCCCAATAGTTTAGGAGAAATCCCAATAGTTTGGGAGAAATCGCAATAGTTTGGAAGAAATCCCAATAGTCTGGAAGAAATCCCAATAGTCTGGAGGGAATCCCAATAGTTTAGCAGAAATCCCAATAGTTTGGAGGAAATCGCAATAACACAGCCGCCGAACTGATAAAATAATCCGAAAACACTTGTACGGGTGACGTACTGTTTTTTTTCGCAACAGACAAAAAAATGACCGGTTTATTTTTTGCGTACAAAAAGGCTTGTTAATTTTGTCACCGTTAAACACATCTATTACTAACCTCAAATAGTTAAAGCCATGAAACTAAACCGAGTATCAAATTACAAGAGAGTTCACCCGCGCGAAAAGGTGGAAGTATTGGACAACATTCTTCAGGGTATAAAAACGATGCTGACGCTTTATGACATTCCAAAAAGTGCCAGCGATGCGCTTACCGCCATTATGGTTGGCTTGCTGGACATTGTGGAACGCTGGGAGAATCCGCATACCTGTATGCCGGAGGTTCTGAAAGAGTTGAGGGATTACGAGAAAGCGACCGATCAGGTGGTCGTGGAATGGATCATTCGCTACATCATGACCAACGCGAATGTCTCTCCGGCTGCACGGGTGGGCATGGGACTGCCTGCCGAAATGCGCAAGAAACCCGTTCCGATTCCCACACCCGACCAGAAAGTGTATGCGGAAATCTCATTGAGGACGAGCGGACAGGTGGAGTTCCGCCTCTTCCATACTCCACAGAGCGAAAAAGCGGGGAAACCTGCCGGAACGATCGGTTGCGAGTTCTGCTACGGCGTTGGCGAAAACCTCCTTCCTGAGAATTGCCCCCATCACGAGATTGCTACCAAAAGCATCTTTGTCAAGGTCTTTGATCGCGAAGCGTATGACAAACCGCACACCGCCCGTTTCCGCCGGTTCAACGGCAAGGGGGAGTTCGGACCTTGGAGCACTGCCTACCGCTTTACGCTGCAACCGGAGATGTGATAAATGGAGCATACTTTTACGGCTGAGCACGTCACCCGCAACTTTCCGCACATCCCTAGGCAAGTGTCGGCGGGTCGGTAGTGTTGCCGGCAAGCAATCCCATCAATGTAAAATAATTGAACCTGAAAAAGTAACGTCCGACACAGCCAGGGTCAACGCATTAAAAAGCAAATAAAGAGGCTGGTTATCAACAACATTGGTTTTGTAATGTTGATAACTGTTTGATGTACAATTAAATAATATGATTATTATTAGTATCTTTGCAAAAAAATACTGATAATTATGACCTCACTTCATCAAACATTTGGAAAATTGCATGACCCTCGAATGGATAGAAAGAAACAGCATACCTCGTTGGATATTATTATTTTAAGCATTCTGGCAGTCTTGTGCGGAGCAAAATCTTATGATTCAATAGAATTATTCGGAAAGACAAATTTGGCTTTTCTCAAACAAATTCCTGAATTGAAAAACGGCATTCCGTCGCACGATACAATAAACCGGGTATTTTCAATATTGAATCCGCGCACTTTTGAACGCTTGTTTATGGAATGGGCAAATACGTTGAAAGACAGCCAAGTGTCAGAACATGTTATCGCCATTGACGGAAAAACGGTTCGCGGCTCGAAAGACAGTTTTCACCACACCTCTCCAATCCATTTGGTACATGCCCGGAGTGTAGAAAAACCCGTAGTGCATTTAGAAAAAAGTAAAAAAGAAGTTGTTCATTATCAATAAAATGATTATATTTACTTGTCTACCAAACAATTAAATACATGAACAACTTCGCCATAAATTACGGAAAAATATTGGAGATATTACAACAGGTAGAGACAAAAATGAATTTTATGAATCAAATACGTATTCCCCGTCTCTCGGATATAGAACTTATGGCTGTAGATTTGACCTCCGAGTATATGGGCATTGATTCAGAGCATC
>LBCX01000217.1 GCA_001657575.1 Bacteroidales bacterium Barb4 | reverse complement strand
TCACTGCCTGTGACACGTAGCGGTCACCACCTGTGACACGTGGCAGTCACTGCCCCAAGGTTTAAAAACTCTGTTAGGAGTAAAGTCCGCATAACATCCTTTAATTATCGGTTACAAAAATAGATATAAATGGTATCCGTACCAATATTTATCCGTTTCGTAGGTTACATTTTGGAAGACATATACGGAAATTTGTGTTTATCTGTCAAAATATACAAGCAACTGTCTGATAAAATACAAACAATTTGCTGTATTCACTGTTATTCTAATAAGCCGCACATAACAAAACGTCAAACTGTTAAAAACAAGAGATTGGCTGTTTAGTTCGTCAAGAACTCTGGTGATTTCCTATGTGGGAATGGTGACGCAGGAAGTGGCTGTGCAGGCTTCGGTAAGGGTTGTATTGCAGTCCAATACGCAGAACCTTGATGAGGTGGTGGTGACGGCTTTGGGTATTTCGCGCGAGAAGAAAGCCTTGGGCTATGCCGTGTCGGAAGTGAAGGGCGATGAGATGCTGAAAGCACGCGGAGGGGTGAACAATCCGATCAATGCGTTGCAGGGAAAAGTGGCAGGGCTTCAGATACAAGGGGGTGCCGGTTCGATGGGCGGTTCTTCCAAAGTGCTTATTCGCGGGGTGAAATCCATTTCGGGGAATAACCAGCCGCTGTTCGTGATAGACGGTGTGCCCATTGAGGGGAGCGACTATAACTCAACCGATACGCAACGCGGTGCGGGCGGATATGACTACGGTAACCTGATTCAGGACTTGAATCCTGACGATATAGAAAATATCTCCGTATTGAAGGGGCCAAACGCTTCCGCCCTCTACGGCTCGCGGGCAACCAACGGCGTGGTGATGATTACCACCAAAAAAGGGAAAAAAGGTGACGGCTACGGCATTACATTCAACAGTTCCATCGGCTTTGAAACTGTCAACAAGCTGCCGAAATTGCAACGGTTATACGGTGGCGGTTTCGATTTTGAAACAATAACCATCAACGACAATGACTACGAATATCCCGATATGGCGACCGATGAAAGCTGGGGCCCGCGTTACGAAGGGCAAGACGTTGTGTCATGGTATGATTTGGCGAAATGGGAAGCCGGCGGCAAAGCAGGCAATCCGACAACGTCCAAATGGCTTGCCCCGAAGCACGATGTAAAGGATTTCTTTGAAACGGGCGTTGCTGCTGTTAACAGCCTTTCTGTTGCACAGGCTACCGACCGTGTTTCTTCGCGCTTGTCCTACACCAACTCCGAACTGAAAGGCTATATGCCGAACAGTTCGCTCCGTAAAAACATATTCAACTCTTCCGTTTCCATCGCAAGCCCCGACAAGAAGCTGGAAATATTCACGAACTTCACCTACATGAACACGGCTGCCAAAGGTCGCTCGGAAACGGGCTATGCCGACAACAACGTGATGCAGAAGTTCGTGCAGTGGGGACACCGCGAATTGGATATGCAAGAAATGAAAGACCTGTATATGTTTCCAGACGGTACGCAGGCAACTTGGAACCGCAACGATTGGGATGACCCTACGCCGGCTTACAGCAACAACCCCTACTGGACGCGCTACGTGAACTATCAGAACGACAGCCGCAACCGTGTGTACGGCAATGCAGGTGCAACCTATACTTTCACCGACTATTTGAAGTTCCAATACAAGGCGAATTTGGACTTCTACGTGGACAAGCAATACGAACGCAATGCCGTTTATTCGCAGGAAGCCTCCCGCTACAAGGAAATATCCCGTCAGCAACGCGAGTTGAACCATGAGTTCCTGCTGTCGTTCAACAAGCGTGCGGGCGATTTCTCGTACAGTGCCAATGCCGGAGCCAACCTGATGTACCGCCGCTACGAATATGTGTACGGCGAAACGGTAGGCGGACTGGCTATTCCCCAATTTTACAATTTGAAGAACTCCATCGGCTTGGCTCGCGGATACAACCGATTGGATAAAAAGGCGATCAACTCCGTTTTTGCCAGCGGAACGGCAGGCTACAAGAGCATGGCATATCTGGATGTTTCCATCCGTAACGACTGGTCGTCCACATTGCCGAAGGGCAGCAACTCCTATCTTTATCCGTCGGTCACGGGAAGTTTTATCTTCTCCGATGTTCTGAAAGAATCAACCCCTTGGCTGTCATTCGGCAAGGTGCGCGTAGGATTTGCACAGGTGGGCAACGATACCGACCCTTACCAAATCTTAGATGTCTATTCCTTTAACAACGCCCTTTCTACCACGCCCGGATACGTGCTTCCCAACACACGGAACAATTCCGACCTGAAACCGGAATCCACCAACTCCTACGAAGCAGGGCTTGAAATGTCTTTCCTCAAAAGCCGCGCAGGTTTTGAAGCTACCTTCTACACCAGCGAAACGAAGAATCAAATCATCCCGCTGTCCGTTTCAGGAACAACCGGTTATCTGTACCGTGTGGTAAATACCGGTTCGATGACAAACAAGGGGGTTGAATTGCGTTTCTACGGGACACCCGTTCAAACAAATGATTTTACGTGGGAAACCAACTTGGTTCTTTCCTCCAACAAAAACAAGGTGAAGAAACTCTTGGACGGCGTAAACTACTATCGTCTGACCAATATGCCTTTCGGCGGCGAAATCGGTGCTTTGGAGGGTGAAGAATACGGTGTAATCATGGGCAGGAACTTTGTCTATGACGACAAGGGCAACAAGATTATCAATGAAGACGGCACGTATGCCTCTTCCGGTGGAAACGAAAACATCGGCAAGATTTATCCCGACTTCACCGGCGGGTGGACAAATACATTCCGTTACAAGAACTTCGACCTGAGTGTGCTGCTTGACTTCGCGCGCGGCGGTCATTATTTCTCCACTTCCTACATGTGGGGTATGTACTCCGGTATGCTGGACGAATCGGCTGCCATAAACGAGAACGGCAAGAACATCCGCGATGCCGTTGAAGACGGCGGCGGCGTACTGCTCAAAGGCGTACATGCCGACGGAACGCCGAACAGTACGCGCCTTGATGCCGAAAGCTACGGTATGCAGTTCTATTCAGGCCCGATGGCGCAAAACGTATTAAGGTCGGACTATATCAAGCTGCGCGAAATCAATCTCGGATATACTCTTCCGTTGAAGAAAGACCTCTTTGTGAAATCTCTCCGTCTGGCGGCTTACGGGCGCAACCTTGCCGTGTGGGGGCCGGATGTGAAACACTTCGACCCGGAAATGGCTATCACCAACTCCGGTAACATTCAGGGTGTTGAAGGAGGTTCGCTTCCTTCCGTTGCAAGCTATGGAGTGAACGTAACTGTCAAATTTTAACAACAAACGATGATGAAAAAGATACTGTATAACCTGTTGAGCGGGGCATTGCTTTTCGGAGCGGTTACGTCCTGCCAGAACTTTGAAACCGTCAACAGCGACCCGAACAACCCGACAGCCATGCCGAGCCACATGCTCATGGCGGGAGCCGAAAAGCGGATTATGGATGATGTGTATGATGTTTGGTTTAGCGGAAGGCAGTGTTTGGTGTACAGCCAGTTTTGGTGCCAGCGCAACTATACGGAGGAAGACCGTTACCAGATACGCGAAAGCACGAACAACAGCTATTTCAACTACCTCTATCAGGGAATAGCCAACTTGGAACAGGTTATCAAACTGAACAGCGATGAGGAAACTGCCGCCGTCATGTCCATTTACGGTGCAAATCAAAACCAGATCGCTGCCGCCAAGACGTTGAAGGCATGGCTCTACCTTATTATAACGGATACGTGGGGAAATGTTCCTTTCACCGAATCATCCCTCTTGTCGGAAGGGCTTTACCGTCCGAAATACGATGGTCAGGAGGAAATATACAAGGCTCTGCTTGCCGACTTGAAGGAAGCCTCCGCCTCTATTGATGAGAGCGAACCCGCCTTTACCAGCGGTGACAATATTTTCAACGGCGATGCTTCCAAATGGAAAAAGTTCGCCAACTCCCTGCGCTGTCGTATAGCCGTCCATTTGTCTAAAACCGACTCGAACTGGAAATCCTACATTGCCGAAGCTTTGGCAGACGGTGTGTTTGAAAGCAACGCCGACAATGCTGCCTACGCCTATTCAACGGCGGCATCCAACGAATGTGGCTTCTATACCGGCTATTTCGTTGACAACCGGAACGACTTTACGCTCACCCGCCCCTTTGTCGATATATTGAAAGGGCAAAGGGATACGCTGAACAACAAGGCGCACCCCTGGGAAGGTGTGATTGACCCGCGCCTGTCGATTTATACCACCGACCGCAACGGTCAATACATCGGTATGCCTTTGGGTATTGCCAGCGGCGATGCTACCTCAGAGATGAGAAACACGGCACCCAACTGGATGGCAAACCCGCCGCTCTGTATCCGGAACAATTTTGCCGTTCCCTTGATGACCTACGCCGAACTGCAATTCATCCTGAGCGAATACAATGGTTTCTCCGCCGCCGAATACAAAGAAGGTATCCGTGCCTCCATTGACTATTGGAGTGGCATGGACGGAACACCTGTTTCGGCTGCTGCATTGGACGCATACATCGAAAACGTGAGCCGCACGGTGAACGCCGAAACTATCGCCTTGCAGAAATACATCGACCTCTACACCAACGGAACGGAAGCGTGGACGGAATACCGCCGCACCGGTTACCCCGTCCAACTGCTGAAGCCGAACGATATTTCCTGCATCAAGGATGGTGTGGCATTGCCTTTCACCCCATTGTCCGAAACCAAAGGCGACATCGTAGCCCGCGTAAAATATCCCACCAACGAAAGCACCCTGAACGGCCCGAGCTTTACGGAAGCCGTATCCAAGTTGCAGGACGGCAGTAACAACTACTACTCCAAAATGTTCTGGGATACACGTTCCGAAGCTGATCCGCATCCGGCGAATAAATAACTGATGTTACAATGCCCCGAAGGGGCAAAAGATTTCAGCCCCACATGGAGCGAAGCGGAATGTGGGGTTAAGGATGAAGTCCGGTAAGTAAGTCCTGAAAGAACGACCGGATATTATATGTTCGTAAATCATCATTTGTATTTAACCCCTGACAGGGTTTGAAACCCTGTTAGGGGTTCTGTTTTTTATTCTTTAGAGACGAAGCGCTTAGGCTTTTCTCCCAAGCCTCCATAATTAGAG
>LBCX01000216.1 GCA_001657575.1 Bacteroidales bacterium Barb4 | reverse complement strand
AAAACAGCTTGGGCGAAAAGATACGGTTCCACCGCGCCGTAAACGTCTTGTTCCCGAAGTCCATCCCCGCTATCGGGGTGCCGAAGTGATCCTTTCCGAAATAACCCGCCAAGAAGATGCGGTTGTTATCGTCAATCCGGTAGTTGAACTTGGCATTCATGTCGTAGAAATACAAACTTGACTCCCGCACATCCTTATCCTTGGCTGCCAGCAGAAACAAATCCGCATACGTCCGCCGTCCGGACACGAGAAAGGAAGCCTTCTTGCCCGCCGGACCCTCCAGCGTCAGGCGGCTGGAAATAAGCCCGATGCCCCCCGTGCCGGAAAGCCGCTGATGGTTTCCGTCCTTCGAGCGAATGTCCAGCAACGACGACAAACGTCCGCCGAACGCCGCCGGAATATCTCCCTTATATAAGGTGACATCCTTAATCGCATCGTTGTTAAAGACCGAGAAGAAGCCCATGAGGTGCGAAGCGCTGTAAACAACCGCTTCGTCGAGCAAAATAAGGTTCTGGTCGTGACTGCCGCCGCGCACGCTGAAGCCGGAAGAGCCTTCCGACGTAGCCTGCACACCCGGCAGAAGCTGCACTGCCTTGATTACATCCACTTCGCCCATCAGTGCCGGAATAGTCTTGATCGCCTTGACGGACAAATGTTCGGTGCTCATCTCCGGCTTTGCCACATGGGCGTTCCGCCCTTCCGCCGACACGACCACCTCCGCCAGCCGGTTCTCGCTCAGCTTCAGCCGCACGTCCAACCGCCTGTCCTCCGAAACGTCCACCGTCTCCTCCTTCGGCTCATAGCCCAGATAGGAGAACACCAGCGTATAAGTGCCCGGCGGAAGGCTCAGCGAATACAGCCCGTAGGCATTCGTCACGGCACCCGTGCGTGTCCCTTTCACCAGCACGCCGGCACCGATAAGGTCTTCCCCGCTGCTGCCGTCCGTCATGCTCCCGCTCACCGTTGCCCGCCCCGCTTGCGCGTAAGCCCCCGCCGCCGTCCCAAGCAACACCGTTGCCCAGACAACAAACCACACCATTCTTTTCATCCACCTGTAAACGCAGGCGGCAGGGAAATATTATGTGCCCGCCTATCATGCGGAATATGGGGCTGAAATCTCCCGTCCCTTCGAGACGTTACTGCATCACAAACCCCTAACAAGGTTTCAAACCTTGTTAGGGGTAGGGTGGTGTGGTGTATATCCGTATTTATTTCTTGAACGCCGCAATGGTAAACGGCACAAGATGCGCTATCGCAATCACCAGCGATACAATCATGGACGTAAGCCCGCCTTCCGACATGTAGCAAAGCACGGCGATGACACACAGCAGGAACGCAATGCCCACAGTCACCCATGAAACCGTCCGCTTTTCCTTCGCCGTAATGCCTTTACCTTCCTGTATCTTGCTGTGCTTGGAGCCGTACAGATAATAAACATCCATCCCTACCAGCATCCATATCAGCAGCCTTGTCCATGTTTCAAAGGGAAGATAGACCATCATGAAGAGGCACACACAGATACCCAATATCGGAACAAGGGGTACAAACGGCGTTTTGAACGCTCGCTGTGCATTCGGCATCTTCTTGCGCAACACCAATACGCCTGCGCATACGAGTATGAAGGCGAACAGCGTACCTATACTTGTCAGCTCTCCCGCCACTTTTGCCGGAACAAAGAGGACGAAAATACCTACTGCCACGAGGAACAGCTGGTTACTCTTGTAGGGTGTCCGGTATTTAGCATGTACATCGGAGAACTTTTTCGGCAGCAAACCGTCCTTGCTCATGCTGTAGAACACACGGCTCTGACCCAGCAACATCACGAGGATAACAGAGGTGTACCCGAACAGAATAGCCAGTACGATAGCCTTTCCGAGCCACGGATAGGCAGGGATAAAGTCGGCTGTCCCGAAAGTGCCCGTCCCCATGTGGTCAATGGCAATCGCCACAGGCGCAATACCGTCGTGTCCCTTGAATTCGGTATAGCTGGTAGTACCCAGCATCACGTGCGAGAAGAATATATATAATATGGTACAGATAACCAGCGACCCCAAGATACCTATCGGCATATTCCTTGACGGGTTTTTCGTTTCCTGTGCGGCGGTACTCACGGCGTCAAAACCGATGTAGGCGAAGAAGACTATCGCTGCCGCACGGATGATACCGCTAAAGCCGTATTCCCCGAAAGTGCCCGTGTTTTCAGGAATGTAGGGAACGTAATTGTCCGTGTTGATATATTTCCATCCCAAGAAGATGAAGCCCAAAACCACCAGCACTTTCAGCGCAACGATGACGTTGTTCACCGTCGCACTGCTGCTCGTCCCCCGTATCAGCAGCAGACTCATCGCCACGATGATGAAAGCCGCCGGCAGGTTGATAAAGCCGCCGTCCCACAAGCAGGCAGTCAGCGCATCCGGCAGGTGTATGTCGAAACCGTCCAGAAATTTGACAAGGTAACGGCTCCAGCTGATGCTGACCGTTGCCGCCGTCAGGGCATATTCCAAAATCAAATCCCAGCCGATGATCCAAGCGATAAACTCACCCATCGTAGCATACGAGTAGGTGTAGGCACTGCCGGCTACGGGAATCATCGAAGCAAACTCGGCATAGCACAGCCCGGCAAGGCAACAGCCCAACGCCGCCACGACAAAAGAAATGGTGATAGCCGGCCCCGCAAAGTCTGCCGCAGCATACCCCGTTATCGAAAACAGCCCTGCACCGATAACGGCACCAATCCCCAGCGCGACAAGTCGCCACGGTCCGAAGACACGGACAAGCGTATTTGCGCCTGTGTCGTTTGCTTCCGCTTGTAAAGCGTCAATTGATTTTTTCTGGAATAAAGACATAATCTGATGTATTTATTGAATGAATAGTTAGAAAGCAGCTGTAAATACGAGCAAATTGACACCTGCAAAGGAAACTATATATCCCTAAACGAACAAGCCATATCAAAGAAAATAGTTAAAGTAATTAAAGTACTTGAAAGTCCTGAAAAAACTCTCTGCTATTTGACTACGCTAACTGCTTACAGCGGCTTGAGATCATAAGGAATACGTGCCTGTATGCCGGAGGGCGTGCGCAACTCATTCAATACCTTTATATATCCGTGGTCGATGCCGGAGATGCTTTTCAAGGCAGAGCCTGTCAGGTTGTCCCACAGCTTTTCGATAATGTCCTGCAAGAAGTCTTTGGAGGCGGAGACGTTCACTATCCGGTAATCGGTCAGTTCGGCAAGGGCGGCGGCAGAGCGTATGGCGGTTTCCATGCCGCCCAATTCGTCTATCAAGCCTTTTTCCACAGCCTGCTCACCCGTCCATACGCGACCCTGTGCGACCGAGTCTATCGCTTCCTTTGTCATGCCCCTGCCGTCGGCGCAACGGGTGACAAACAGGTCGTAGCCCCTTTCGATAGAGGCTTGGAGAAGGGCTTTCTCGTCTTCACGGAAGGAGCGGTTCAGCTCGCCGAAGTCCGCAAAGCGGTTGGTCTTCACCCCGTCGGCGGTGATGCCGACCTTTTGCAAGGCAGCCTCTGCCGTAGGTATCTGTGCGAAGATGCCGATAGAGCCGGTCAGTGTGGACGGCTCTGCCACAATCCGGCTGGCGGCGCACGAGATGTAGTAACCGCCGGAAGCCGCCACGTTGCCCATTGATACAACCACCGGCTTTACCTTTTTCAGTTCCGCCACCTGATGCCAGATTTGTTCGGAGATATACGCACTGCCCCCCGGCGAATTCACGCGGAAGACAACGGCTTTCACATCCTCATTGTCCCTCAGCTTCGCCAATTCATCCCCCGCTTCTTCCGTGATGGTGCTTTCGATGGCATTGAAAGGGGCGGGAACGTCCTCGCTCGTGATGGTGCCTTCGGCATAGAGGACGGCGATCAGGCCGCCCTTCTCCTCCTTGACAAATTGGAGGCTTCTAATCTTGCCCAAGTCGGCAGTCTTCAGCTTCTTGCCGCTCTGCCCTGCCAGCTCTCGGACGTATGCTTCCGCTTCGTCCCTGTATTTCAATTCATCGACCAAACCGTATTCCACCGTTTTCTGCTGTTCGGCAAAGAGGATGCCTTCATCGGCGATGCGGTTCACCGCGTCCGCAGTCAGTCCCCGACTTTCGGCAATGCCGCCGGCTATGTTGCTCCACACGGAAGTCATGTAGGAGTTCATCTGCTCGCGGTTGGCATCGCTCAGCTTGTCCAGCAGGAAAGGCTCTACGGCACCCTTGTACGTGCCGACCTTGAAGGTTTCAAAGCGGATGCCGAGCTTTTCCGTCAGCCCCTTGTAGAACATCGTTTGCATGGACAAGCCGGTCACGTCCAGCATACCCTGCGGGTTGAGGAACACCTTGTCGGCTGTCGAGCAGAGGTAGTAATCCCCCTGTGTATAGGTGTCGGCATAGGCAACAATGAACTTGCCGCTCTTCTTGAAGTCCATCAGCGCACGGCGGAGAGCCTGCCGGTTTGCCGTGCCCGTCTGAAGCCCGTTGGCATCCAGATAGATGCCCTTGACCTGCTCGTTCCCTTTGGCTTTTTCAATCGCTTCCAGCAAGGCTTTCAGCGAAGCGGACGGCTCCTCGCCCATCAACAGGGCAAGCATATCGTTGGTATCATTGTCGTTGTCCGTCAGATCGCCCGACAGGGATATTTTGAATACCGTGTTCGGGTTGGGCACATAATCGGACGACCCCATCATGCCTTTGGCCACGCCTGCCAGCACGATGACAGCCACGAGGATAAACGCCCCCAACGCCACAAACACCCCCAACACGGAGGCAAACATCATCTTAAAAAACTGCTTCATGCTTCTTTTCAATTATATATAAATAAGAATATTACACAAATGCCCCGAAGGGGCAAGAGATTTCAGCCCCACATGCAGCAAAGCGGAATGTGGGGTTACAAGAACGACACCGCCAAGGGTATCCTGAAAGGATGGCAGAAGATTAATTATACGTATATATTGTTGCATTATAAATATCGTTTGTATTTATACCGTTCTTTCTGAACTTTTTTGCCGATACCTTTTCGTAAACCCCACATTCCGCTGTGCTCCATGTGGGGCTGAAATCCGGTATCCTTTCAGGATACTTTTCAATTATATATAAATAAGAATATTACACAAATGCCCCGAAGGGGCAAGAGATTTCAG
>LBCX01000215.1 GCA_001657575.1 Bacteroidales bacterium Barb4 | reverse complement strand
GAGGTAATGGCAATAGAGAACACCGGACAATACCGCGGCGTATATCACGTGCTGGGCGGACGCATCTCCCCGATAGACGGCATCGGGCCCGGCGACCTGCAAATCGACAGCCTTGTCAGCCGTGTATCAGCTGGCGGCATCAGCGAAGTGATACTCGCCCTGAGTACCACCATGGACGGCGACACCACCAACTTCTTCATCTACCGCAAACTCTCCAAATACGACAACGTCCAAGTAAGCATCATCGCCCGCGGCATCTCCATCGGCGACGAGATTGAGTACGCCGACGAGGTAACGCTGGGGCGTTCCATCCTCAACCGCACCCGCTTTGCCGATTCCATTAAAATGTAATCCCTCTAAATGCAGGATGTAGAATGATTGAACGTATCTATATACTTGAAAATGTTGACCCTGTTGTTTTCTACGGAGTGAACAACACGAATATGCAGTTGATAAAGACTTTGTTCTCCAAACTGCGTATTGTAGCCCGCGGCAATGTGATGAAGGTGATTGGGGAAGAGGATGAATCGGAAGCCTTTCTCAAAAAAATCAGGGAGTTGGAGGTGTATTGCGAGGAATACAACAGCCTTGGCGAGGATACCATTCTGGATATTGTCAAGGGGAACACGCCGGCAACTGTCCGGCAGAAAAATCTGATTATCCACGGCATAAACGGGAAGCCTGTCACGGCTCGCACTGCCAACCAGCAGCTTCTGATGAAGGCTTTTGAAGAAAATGATTTGGTGTTTGCCTCCGGTCCGGCGGGAACGGGCAAGACATTCGTCGCCATCGCCCTTGCCGTCCGCGCCTTGAAGAACAAGCAGGTGCGGAAAATCATCCTCAGCCGTCCCGCCGTAGAAGCCGGCGAAAAGTTGGGCTTCCTGCCCGGCGAAATGAAGGATAAGCTTGACCCGTACCTGCAACCGCTGTACGATGCTTTGCAGGACATGATTCCCGCCGCCAAGCTGAAAGATTACATGGAAAACAACGTAATACAAATTGCGCCGCTCGCTTTCATGCGCGGGCGGACATTAAGCGATGCGGTCATTATCCTTGATGAGGCACAGAATACAACGAGCCTGCAAATCAAAATGTTCCTCACCCGTTTGGGCATGAACGCCAAGATGATTGTTACCGGTGACATAACACAGATTGACCTGCCTGCCGCCTCTGTGTCCGGACTTGTTCAAGCCATGCAGATATTGAAAGACGTGAAAGGCATCGGAAGGGTGGCGTTTACAAAGGAAGACATTGTGCGCCACAAATTAGTGCAACGCATTGTGGAGGCGTATGACAGGCATGAGGATCAGAAAAGGGAGAAGTGAACGTATCGCTTCGGGTTTTCCCGCAGGTCGAAGAATAAGGCGGCGGCGTTCTCGGACGTCCTATTCAGATTATCATAGAAAGCCTTGTCGTTGAGCAGCAAACCCAGGGAGTTATCTTTGGATTGCAGCCGGTCGGTTGTTTCTTTCAAGTTTGAAAGCGTGGCATTGACCGCCTGCATGGTGGAAGCCAAATCCAAGCCTTTCAGATTAGTGCTTATTTCGTTGAAATTGTCTGTCACAGATTTCAGATTGCCGACGATGGCGGGGACATCGTTGTTCAGCAGGCGGTTGAGTTCGCGGGTGGAAGTTTCCAGATTAGCGGTCGTCCGTTCAATATGCTCCAGCGATTGCGCCAGTGCCGGATGATTGACGAGCGTCTGCAATCCGGTCAGGATGGAATCCAGCTTCGGCAGCATTCCTGCCACATCGGGCAGTATCCGCTCCTGCACCGTTCCGAGCATATCGCTCTCCATCCGCCCTTCCATCGTAGAGCCGGGCTCCATATATTCCGAAATATATGTGTTCAAATGGATATGCAGTTCCGCCCCGCTCAACAGACTTTTCACGATTGTGATATAGCTTCCCTTGTTGATTTTCATATCCTCGTCAAGTCCGATTTCTACCGTGATACTGCCGGTCGTCGTGTAATCGTATTCGATAGTCCTCACCAGCCCCACCTTGAAGCCTTCTATAAACACGGGGCTTGAAACGGTCACATCCTTCACATTGTCGAACGCCACATAATAATGGTTGGACGGCTTGAACAGGTTGATGCCTTTCAGGTAATTAACCCCTGTATATAACAGGATAAGGCTCATGACTGCCACAAGACCAATCTTCGCTTCTTTGGTAAATGTATATTTCATCTCCCCGTTTTTCTTTATGTCAAACTTCAACCCCCCTGCTTACCGGACAATCGTTTTCTCCCCGTCCGTGATAGCGATGATGAAAGCGTCCTTGAAATCTCTTGACACTTTCTTTCTGATTGCCTTGATTTCCATTATATCGGTGGTTTCGCCATACGTATATTTGTACATGCCGTTTTCCACGTAATATCTGGTATGCGAATATCCTTTCAGCACTCTGGCTTTTGCCGGCAATTTCCTGCCGGAAGCAAGTATCTGCACTTTATACACCGTCCGTCCGTCTGTCGTCGGGTACACTTCTTTTCTTGCGGCAGGCTGTGTCGGTGCTGTTGTCGGTGCTGTTATCTTTGCTGTCCCCTGCTTATGGTCGTATTCCCGCTTGAAGCGCGTAAAAGCCTCGCACAGGGCTTTGGACAACTGCGTCTGTCCGGCTGCCGACGTCATGTAATGCTCTTCCTCCGCATTGGAAATGTAGCCCAGCTCCACCAGCGCACTCGGCATACTTGTTTTCCTCAGCACCAGAAAACCCGCCTGCCTGACACCCCGGTTGATGCGTCTGGCGGCGATAAACTCTTTCTGAACCTGCGAAGCGAAAGAGATGCTTTGCTCCACATGCCGGTTCTGCATAAACTCAAAGATGATGTACGACTCCGTCGAGTGCGGGTTGAAGCCCTCGTACTTCTGCATGTAATCGTTTTCCAAAAGGATGGCGGCATTCTCGCGCATGGCGACTTGCAGGTTTTCATCCGTCCGCGCCAACCCCAGCGTATAGGTTTCCGTCCCCTTAATGTCTTTCCTGCTCAGGGCATTGGCATGAATGGAGATAAACAGGTCAGCCTTGTTCCGGTTGGCAATGCCGGCACGCTCGTCCAAATCGACAAAGTGGTCGTTCCTGCGCGTATAGATTACCCTTACATCGCCGTGCCGTTCGGCTATCAATTCCCCCACCTTCAAGGCGACCGCAAGGTTTATGTTCTTCTCCTTGGCAATACTTCCCAAAGCACCCGGATCCTTGCCGCCGTGACCGGGGTCGATAACCAGTGTAAATTCCTTTCCGCCTGCTCCGACAGGAGCGAGGAGAAACAAGCATATATATAGAAAGAAGTTTCTCATTTTCTTATAAAAACGAAGCAAAAGTAATGTTTTTCGGTTTTTACGGACACTCTGCAAAAAAGAAAGACGGTATGCTCAAGCACAACCGCCTTTCGGTATGAATGTTAACCCTTGATAAAAGCTATTCGGATACGACCTCAAAAGCTATTTCAACAGACACCTCCTTGTGCAGTTTCAGCACCGCTTTATACGCGCCTACTTCTTTCACGACGTCTTTGATGTAAATAATCTTGCGGTCTATTTCAAAGCCTTTCTTCAACAGGGCTTCTGCAACCTGAATATTGCCCACCGAGCCGAAAATAGTACCTGTTGAACTTGTCTTCGCGCCAATTGTCACCGCTACGCCATTCAGTGCGGAAGACAGCTTTTCGGCGTCCGCCTTAATCTGCGCCAGCTTGTGGGCACGTTGTTTCAGGTTCTCTGCCAATATTTTCTTGGCAGATTCCGATGCAATCACAGCCTTGCCCTGAGGGATTAGAAAGTTACGCCCGTAACCGTCCTTTACCGTTACGACATCGTCTTTGTAGCCTAAATTCACTACATCTTCTTTCAAAATAACTTGCATATTCTGTCTCCTCTCTTATTGTTTATTTCATTAAATCGGTTACATACGGAAGCAGCGCCAAATGGCGTGCCCGCTTCACAGCCTGCGCTACGCGGCGTTGGAACTTCAAGGAAGTACCCGTAATACGGCGGGGAAGAAGTTTGCCCTGTTCGTTGAGGAATTTCCTCAAAAACTCCGGGTCTTTGTAATCAATATACTTAATGCCGCTCTTCTTGAAACGGCAATACTTCTTCTTCTTTACGTCCACCAAAGGCGGGGTCAAATATCTGATTTCTGATTGAGGTGCTGCCATGATTAATTCTCCTTTGCTGTTTCTTTAAGTGTTGTTGATTTCAGATTTCTTCTCTTAACCGCATATTCTGCTGCGAACTTGTCCTGACGGAAAGTCAGGAAACGGATCACACGCTCGTCGCGGCGGAAATGGACTTCCAGCTTGGCGATTACATCCCCTTCGGCTTCAAACTCAATCAGTTGATAGAAGCCCGTAGTCTTCTTGTCAATCGGATAGGCGAGCTTCCGCAAGCCCCAATGCTCTACATTCACAATCTCCGCACCTTCCGCTTTGAGAAGGCTTGTGAATCTTTCTACCGCTTCCTTCATCTGTGCGTCAGACAAAACGGGAGTCAAAATGAAAACGGTTTCGTAATTGTTCATAAACTCTCTTTCTTTTTAATTATTACTAAAAAATTGCGCGGCAAAAGTAGTAAAATAATCATGGCACTGCTTATAGGATGAAAATATATGCCGCATTTTCTCTGCCTGTGTAATGTAATTGTTTATTGGGCTGTCAGGAAAAGATACGGAGAGTTGAGGCGAAACGACAGCGGTACCGCCTTCGCCAACTTGGTACCGAGTTTCGCAGACGAAGGCATCCGCCTTGGTGACGAAGGCATCCGTCTTAGCGATGAAGGCATCCGTCTTAGCGATGAAGGGCTTGTCTGAAGAGAAGTAACGCTTAGTCTCTAAGGAATAACGCTTCGTCTTTAAGGAATAGGGCTTAGTCGATAAGGAATAACGCTTGTTGTATAAGGAATAAGTCCACTACATGTTAAAAGTGCACTTTTCAGGTAAGGAGAGGGGGTACAAACAAGAGGATTTTGACCGTATTGAAGAAGAGTAAGGCTTCGTCTCTAAGGAATAGAGCTTCGTCGATAAGGACTAAGGCTTCGTCTCTAAGGAATAACGCTTAGTCTCTAAAGACTAAGACTTCGTCTCTAAAGAATAAAAAATCTTACCCCTGACAGAACCCCTGTACAGGGTTATGGTTTATTATGCGGTTTCCTTTCTTCTTGAATTTAGTGTTTTTAATCCTGCTATATTATCTCTTTTTTACACGGGGCAAA